>JBBKVN010000198.1:0-16251 GCA_037968455.1 Rhodoferax sp. | reverse complement strand
ACCCGTGGGCCCTGGCGTTTTTGCCGGAGGGGCGATTCCTGGTGACGGAGCGCGCGGGCTTTCTTCGCGTCATTGAGCCCAATGGCACTGTCCGTGAACCCGTCAAAGGGCTTCCTTCTGTCGCGGCAGGGGGGCAGGGCGGCTTGCTGGATCTGCTTCTGGATGCGGATTTTGGTGGCAACCGGACCTTGTTTTTTTGTTTCAGCGAGGCTGGCGTCGGTGGAAATGGCACGGCGCTGGCCCGGGCGACATTGTCCGATGACTTAAGCCGTTTGGAAGGCGTACAGGTCCTCTTCAGGCAGATGCCCAAGGTGCGTAGCAGTGCGCACTTTGGCTGCCGTATTGTTGAGAGCCAAACCGACGGCCGGCCAGATGGCCGCTTGTATTTGACCTTGGGTGAGCGCTATCACCGCAAAGACGATGCCCAAAAGCTCGACAACCACTTGGGCAAAGTGGTGCGAATCAATAAAGATGGGTCTGTGCCGCGGGATAACCCTTTTGTGGGAAAACAAGAGGCGTTGCCTGAGATATGGAGTTATGGCCACCGAAACCCGCAGGGGGCCACACTGGCCCCGGATGGCGTGCTATGGATTCATGAGCATGGCCCGCAAGGCGGAGATGAAATCAACTTACCGAAAGCCGGCCAGAACTACGGCTGGCCAGTCGTGACTTTTGGCGAAAACTATGGCGGTGGCCAAATTGGCGAGGGACTGACTGCCAAAGCCGGCATGACGGCGCCCCTGCATTACTGGGTGCCGTCCGTTGCCCCATCAGGCATGGCCTTTCTGACCAGTGAACGGTATGGGCCAGCTTGGGTGGGCAACCTGTTTGTTGGCTCACTCAAATTTGGCTACCTCAACCGAATTGAATTGACGCGGCCCTTTTCAGGCAAGGTCGTAAAAGAGTCGCCCTTATTGGCCGATGGCGGCGAGCGAATTCGTGATGTGCGCCAAGGCCCTGACGGGCTTCTGTATCTGTTAACTGATCAAGCGCGCGGCCGGCTGATTCGCCTGCTGCCACCTTAGCCTGAGTTCTAATCAGGGGCATGGCTTGAATGAGCCCAATCTATTTAGAAAGTTTGACATGTTGCTTGATGCTGCCGAATCCCAACTCGTTCTCGTGGACTACCAGGAACGTCTGATGCCCGCCATTTTCGAAGGCCAATTGGTGCTGGCCAACGCGGTTCGTTTGGCCCAAATGGCCAAGTTGATGGCAGTCCCAATCTGGGGAACGGAGCAAAACCCGTCCAAACTCGGTGCCAACGCGGCTGAATTGAAAGCGCTGTGCCAAAACACCCTGAGCAAGATGCACTTCAGTGGTGTCGAAGAGGGTTTGGGTGAGTGGCTGCGCCCACCGGCCAAACCCGTGGGCGGCAACGCTCGGAGCTTGCCCAAGCACTTGCAGAAACCGGCGTCGGGCGGTGATGAGCGTGGGATGATCGTCATCGCCGGTTGCGAAGCCCATGTTTGCTTGTTGCAAACGGCACTCGATTTGCTGGAGGACGAGTTTGACGTTTGGGTGGTCACTGACGCCTGCAGCTCCCGCACGGAACGCAACCGCGACGCCGCTTTTGACCGTCTGGCGGGCGCTGGCGCGGAGTTGGTGACAACCGAGATGGTGGCTTTTGAGTGGCTGCGCACCGCAGAGCACGACGAATTCAAATCGATGTTGCCGCTAATCAAGTAAGCGCAGAGGTTTTCCGACTCTGCGAGTCGTCTCCTGTTGAAGATGGGAAGCCGGGCCAGGCGGCTTCCTAAACAGGTGTGGGTTGAACGGCAGAATTTCTTAAGTCAGCTTGCTGCAAGTTGCTTGTTCATAATTATGAATTAAGTTAATCGACTTGACTGGAGACAAAAATGACAAGCTATGCAGATTTTCACCGTGACTCACTCATCAATCGTGATGCCTTTTGGGCCAAGCAAGCTGAGCTAGTGGACTGGCAAACGCCACCCAAACAGATCTGCGACTACAGCAACCCACCCTTTGCCAAATGGTTTGTTGGCGGTACCACCAATCTCTGTCACAACGCAGTCGACCGCCACCTCAAGGATCGGGCAGACCAAGCCGCTTTGATTTTTGTTTCGACCGAGACCAACGAAGAGCACGTGTATTCGTTCCGCGAGTTGCATGCTGAGGTTCAGCGCATGGCGGCCTCGCTCAAAGCGCTGGGTGTAGGCAAGGGTGATCGGGTATTGATTTATATGCCCATGATTGCGGAGGCTGCGTTTGCGATGCTGGCCTGCACGCGCATCGGGGCCATTCACTCGGTCGTGTTTGGCGGGTTTGCGTCCGGATCGCTGGCGTCACGCATTGAAAACGCCTCCCCCAAGGTCGTGATCAGTGCAGATGCTGGATCACGAGGCGGCAAGGCCGTCGCCTATAAGCCATTATTGGACGAGGCCATTCGCCTTTCCAGTCACAAGCCAGATGCGGTGCTGCTCGTAGACCGCCACCTGGTCGCTATGGAACTGGTAGCGGGTCGCGATCACCTCTGGGGTGATTTACGTGAAAAGCACATGAACACGGTGGTGGAATGCGAGTGGGTGGATGCGACCCATCCCAGTTACACGCTCTACACCTCAGGCACCACCGGTAAACCCAAGGGCGTTCAGCGCGACACCGGTGGCTATGCCGTGGCGTTGGCAGCAAGCATGAAGCACATTTACGGCGGCAATGCTGGTGAAACCTACTTTTCCACCAGCGACATTGGCTGGGTGGTGGGGCACAGCTACATCATCTACGGCCCGCTCATTGCCGGCATGGCGACCATCATGTACGAAGGTCTGCCCACCCGGCCAGACGGCGGCATCTGGTGGAGCCTGGTGGAAAAGTACAAGGTCACCGTCATGTTCAGCGCCCCAACAGCGGTGCGGGTGCTAAAGAAGCAAGACCCTGCCTTGTTGACCAAATACGACTTGTCCAGCTTGCGGGCCTTGTTCCTCGCCGGGGAGCCGCTGGACGAGCCCACAGCCCAGTGGATCAGTCAGGGCTTGGGCAAACCCATCATTGACAACTATTGGCAAACAGAAACAGGTTGGCCCATTCTTTCGCTGTGCAACGGTGTTGAGAAATCGGAGTCGAAGTTTGGCTCACCCGGCAAAGCGGTCTACGGGTACGACGTGAAACTGTTGGACGACCAGACGGGTGAAGAGTTGACCGGACCCAATCAAAAAGGGGTGGTGGCCATTGAAGGCCCATTGCCCCCGGGTTGTTTGCAAACCATTTGGGGCGATGACGAGCGATTCGTGAACACCTATTGGTCTAGTGTGCCCGGCCGCATGGTTTACAGCACCTTTGATTGGGGCATTCGGGACGCTGATGGGTATTTCTTCATCCTGGGTCGAACAGACGATGTGATTAACGTGGCCGGCCATCGGCTGGGTACCAGGGAAATCGAAGAGAGCATTTCGGCACACCCCAATGTCGCGGAGGTGGCGGTGGTCGGTGTGGCCGATCAACTGAAGGGGCAAGTCGCCATGGCTTTCGTGGTGGCCAAAGACGCCAGTCTCTTGGTGGACGATGCTGCCTGCCTCAAGCTTGAGGGCGAAATCATGAAGCTCGTGGACAAAGATCTCGGCGCCGTGGCCCGCCCAGCGCGAGTCCGCTTCGTCACGACGCTGCCAAAGACGCGAAGTGGCAAGTTGTTGCGCAGAGCCTTGCAGGCGGTTTGCGAAGGGCGCGATCCGGGCGATTTGACCACCATGGATGACCCGGCTGCCTTGCAGCAGATCAAGGACTTGGTCACCAAGTGAGCGCGCGCCATGCTCCCATTGACGTTGCTCATTAGAGGGGCGCGTCAATTAATGGCACAATTGACGTCGATACTAGGCCCTTCCATCGCCACAGTCGCATCCGCCAAACGGTTAAGCCGTGACGCGGGAGGTTAATTAACAAGCAGCTTTAACCAGCTTAGTTTCCTTCAGGGAAACGGAGGTCAGCGGAATATGAGTGAGACAAAGCCCCAAGCGGGAAACCCGACATCGTCGGTTCATCAAGCCTATCAGGCGAATACCTATTTATTCGGCGGCAACGCCCCGTACGTCGAAGAGATGTACGAAAACTACCTGATGAACCCCGGCAGCGTGCCAGACTCTTGGCGAGACTATTTCGACGCCTTGCAACACGTGCCGGCCGTTGACGGCAGCAGCACACGCGACGTCGCTCACCAACCGGTCATCAATGCTTTCGCTGAACGCGCCAAGCAAGGCACCGCGACTGTGGTTATGGTGGCAGGTGCGGACACTGAAATGGGCCGCAAGCGCGTGTCTGTGCAGCAGCTCATCGCTGCATACCGCAACATCGGTGCCCGATGGGCCGACTTGGACCCGCTGAAACGCATTGAGCGCGCCAACATTCCAGAATTGCAACTTTCGTTCTACGGCTTTAACGACGCAGACCAGGAAGCCGTGTTTAACACGAGCAACACGTTTTTCGGTCGCGAAACCATGACCTTGCGCGAGTTGATGAACGCGCTGCATGAGACTTACTGCGGCACGATCGGCGCAGAGTACATGTACATGACCGACCAGAGCCAAAAGCGCTGGTGGCAACAAAGGCTGGAAAGTGTTCGCAGTAAACCCAACTTTACGGCTGAAAAGAAGCTGCACATTTTGGACCGTTTGACGGCCGCGGAAGGTTTGGAGCGCTTTCTGCACACCAAATACGTAGGTCAGAAGCGCTTTTCTCTGGAAGGAGGTGAAAGTTTCATCGCCTGTATGGATGAGTTGATTCAATCTGGTGGCACGGTAGGACTGCAAGAGATCGTGATTGGCATGGCACATCGGGGCCGTCTCAACGTGCTGGTCAACTCGCTGGGCAAAATGCCTGCCGACCTATTTGCCGAGTTTGATCACACAGCGCCAGAAGACCTTCCCAGTGGTGACGTCAAGTACCACCAGGGCTTCAGCTCTGATGTATCCACGCCTGGCGGCCCGGTGCACTTGACCTTGGCGTTCAATCCTTCTCACCTTGAGATCGTGAACCCAGTGGTAGAGGGCTCGGTGCGCGCTCGTATGGATCGCCGTGGCGACCCCATGGGCAAGCAGGTTCTGCCAGTTCTGGTGCACGGCGATGCAGCTTTTGCCGGCCAAGGCGTTGTCATGGAAACCTTGGCGCTGGCCGAGACCCGTGGTTACACCACCGGCGGTACCGTGCACATCGTGATCAACAACCAGATTGGCTTCACCACCAGCGACCCCCGCGACAGCCGTTCAACGCTGTACTGCTCGGATGTCGTCAAGATGATTGAAGCGCCAGTGTTGCACGTCAACGGTGATGATCCCGAAGCGGTGGTTTTGGCTACCAAGCTGGCGCTGGATTACCGCATGGAGTTCCGCAAAGACGTCGTCGTTGACATCATCTGCTTCCGCAAACTCGGCCACAACGAGCAAGATACACCCGCGCTGACTCAGCCGCTGATGTACAAAAAAATTGCGCAACACCCCGGTACGCGCAAACTGTATGCCGACAAGTTGGCAACACAAGGATTTGGCGACACCTTGGGTGATGACATGGTGAAGGCAACTCGTGCAGCGCTGGACGCTGGCAAGAATACTTTCGACCCTGTACTCACCAACTTCAAGAGCAAATATGCGGTCGACTGGCTTCCTTATTTGAACAAGAAGTGGACCGATGCCGGTGACACCGCGATCCCCATGGCCGAGTGGAAACGCTTGGCTGAGAAGCTCACAACATTCCCCGACACGATCACCCCGCATCAGCTGGTGAAAAAAGTGTACGCAGATCGCGCCGCCATGGGTCGCGGCGAAATCGCGGTGGATTGGGGCATGGGCGAGCACATGGCGTTTGCCTCGTTGGTGGCCAGTGGCTATCCGGTGCGCCTGAGTGGTGAGGATTGCGGACGGGGAACATTTACCCACCGCCATTCTGTGATTCACGACCAAAATCGTGAAAAAGTTGATGAAGGCACTTATATCCCCCTGCAAAACGTCGCAGATGGTCAAGCACCCTTCGTGGTCATTGACTCTATTCTGTCGGAAGAGGCCGTTTTGGCCTTTGAGTACGGCTACGCATCGAATGATCCCAACACTCTGGTGATCTGGGAAGCGCAGTTTGGTGACTTCGTGAACGGCGCTCAAGTGGTGATTGACCAGTTCATTGCTTCTGGCGAAGTAAAGTGGGGCCGTGTCAATGGCATTACCCTGATGTTGCCTCATGGTTACGAAGGTCAAGGCCCAGAGCACAGCTCGGCACGTCTTGAGCGTTTCATGCAGTTGAGTGCGGACACCAATATGCAGGTGGTTCAGCCAACAACGGCTAGCCAGATCTTCCATATTTTGCGTCGCCAGATGGTTCGCAATCTGCGCAAGCCGCTGATCATCTTGACGCCCAAGTCGCTGCTGAGGAACAAGGACGCGGCGTCGCCGATCTCCGAGTTCACCAAAGGTTGCTTTCAGACCGTCATTCCTGAGCAAAAGGAACTGAACGCTGACAAGGTCAAGCGTGTGGTCGCATGCTCGGGTAAGGTCTATTACGACTTGGTCAAGAAGCGCGAAGAGAAGGGCGCTGATGATGTGGTTATCTTGCGCGTGGAGCAGTTGTATCCGTTCCCGCACAAAGCCTTTGCCACAGAACTCAAGAAATACCCGAATGTGACTGATTTGGTGTGGTGCCAGGATGAGCCTCAGAATCAAGGTGCTTGGTTCTTTGTGCAGCATTACATTCACGAGAATATGATTGAAGGGCAAAAGTTGGGGTACGCAGGTCGTGCCGCCTCTGCCTCTCCAGCAGTCGGTTATTCACACTTGCACCAAGAGCAGCAAAAAATGCTGACCGAGGCTGCATTTGCCAAGCTTAAGGGCTTTGTACTGACCAAATAAGCGGGCATTGCGCTACCTCCACTGTCAGGCACTGTCCCGAGTCGCCAGTGCCTGACACCCCAAAATACCTAGTGAAAGAATTGATATGTCAATCGTAGAAGTCAAAGTTCCCCAACTCTCTGAATCGGTGGCCGAAGCCACCATGCTGCAATGGAAGAAGAAAGTTGGCGACACCGTTGAGATGGATGAAATCCTGATCGAAATTGAAACCGACAAAGTAGTGCTCGAAGTGCCAGCGCCTGCGGCCGGCGTTCTGTCTGAGCTGTTGATGGCTGATGGCAGCACCGTCACTGCCGAGCAATTGATTGCTCGCATTGACACGGACGGCAAAGTGGCAGCAACATCCGCCGCACCGGCCCAGGCGGCTCCCGCAGCCGCGACTGCCAGCGTGGCCGTCGCGCCAGCCGCATCCAACAGCATGGCCGGCGTCGCCATGCCAGCAGCAGCCAAGCTGATGGCTGACAACCAGTTGGCACCAGGCTCCGTTGCCGGCACGGGCAAAGATGGCCGCGTCACCAAAGGTGATGTTCTGGCATCTGTTGCTGCTCCTAAAGTTGCAGCGGCTCCCGCAGCACCAGCAAAGGCTCCAGCGGCATTGTTGCCTCAAGTCGCCATGCCAGCAGTGGCTTTGGGTGACCGCCCCGAACAGCGTGTTCCGATGACTCGCTTGCGTGCCCGAGTGGCTGAGCGCTTGCTGCAATCTCAGTCCACCAACGCAATTTTGACCACGTTCAACGAGGTCAACATGGCGCCAGTCATGGACATGCGCAAGCGTTTTCAGGAAAAATTTGAAAAAGAACATGGTGTGAAGATCGGCTTTATGAGTTTCTTCGTCAAGGCCGCCGTTCACGCCCTGAAGAAATTCCCCGTGTTGAATGCTTCAGTCGACGGCAATGACATCGTGTACCACGGCTACTTTGATATTGGTATTGCCGTTGGTTCGCCACGCGGACTGGTGGTGCCGATCCTGCGCAATGCGGATCAAATGAGCTTTGCCGATATTGAAAAGAAAATTGCCGAATTTGGCGCCAAGGCGCGTGAGGGCAAGATGACCATGGAAGACATGACTGGCGGCACCTTCTCTATCAGCAATGGCGGAACATTCGGCTCGATGCTGTCGACACCGATCATCAACCCTCCGCAGTCGGCCATTTTGGGCGTGCATGCGACCAAGGATCGCGCCGTTGTTGAAAACGGGCAGGTCGTTGTACGACCCATCAACTACCTGGCAATGAGCTATGACCATCGCATTATTGATGGTCGTGAAGCGGTACTTGGCTTGGTTGCCATGAAAGAGGCACTGGAAGATCCGGCCCGCCTGCTGTTCAACATCTAAGCCACTTTCTGGCAAACCCACCCGTTAGGGCGGACAAGTGGTCCGGCCGGCCGGTGGGTTTTTTTCCAACTGTAAAAACGGGAGTTCACATGAGCAAACAATTTGATGTCATCGTCATTGGTGGCGGTCCTGGCGGCTACATTGCAGCCATTCGCGCAGCACAACTGGGTATGAGCGTGGCGTGTATTGATGAATGGAAGAATGCAAAGGGTGGCCCAGCGCCAGGTGGTACTTGCACCAATGTTGGTTGTATCCCCAGTAAAGCGCTGTTGCAGTCGTCAGAGCATTTTGACCATGCCAACCATCACTTTGCCGACCACGGGATCGCCGTCAAGGGGGTGAGCATGGACGTGGCAAAAATGGTGGCACGCAAAGACACCGTGGTCAAGCAGAACAATGACGGCATTCTCTATCTCCTCAAGAAGAATAAAGTAAGTTTTTTCCATGGTCGCGGCTCTTTTGTAAAAGCCGTTGAGGGTGGCTACGAGCTCAGCGTCGCGGGCACATCTCAAGAAACGTTGACTGGCAAGCAAATCATTGTTGCAACAGGTTCCAATGCGCGGGCCCTGCCCGGAACGCCATTTGATGAGGAGATGATCCTCTCCAACGACGGTGCGTTGCGCATCGGCGCCGTTCCCAAGAAGCTCGGCCTGATTGGTTCGGGCGTTATTGGACTTGAGATGGGGTCAGTCTGGCGCCGTCTGGGGTCAGAGGTGACGATTCTCGAAGGCTTGCCCACATTTTTGGGTGCCGTGGATGAGCAAATCGCCAAAGAGGCGCATAAGGCCTTTGTCAAGCAAGGCCTCAAGGTCGAGTTGGGTGTGAAGGTCGGGGAAATCAAGACCGGCAAGAAGGGCGTCAGTGTGGCCTGGACTAACGCCAAGGGTGAAGCCCAGACTTTGGATGTCGACAAGCTGATTATTTCGATTGGCCGGGTCCCCAATACGATTGGCCTCAATACCGAAAGCGTCGGCTTGCAGCTTGATGAGCGTGGTGCAATTGTTGTGGATGAAGAGTGCCGCACCAATTTACCTGGTGTCTGGGCTGTGGGTGATGTGGTCCGCGGGCCAATGCTGGCCCACAAGGCGGAGGAGGAGGGCGTGGCTGTGGCAGAGCGTATTGCGGGTCAACACGGTCATGTCAACTTCAACACGATTCCGTGGGTTATATACACCAGCCCTGAGATTGCCTGGGTTGGCCAGACTGAGCAACAGTTGAAGGCATCAGGACGGGCCTACAAGGCTGGGACCTTCCCTTTCTTGGCCAACGGTCGTGCACGTGCATTGGGCGATACCACGGGAATGGTCAAAATGCTCGCAGACGCTGCTACTGACGAAATTCTTGGCGTTCACATTGTCGGCCCCATGGCCAGCGAGCTGATTGCGGAGTGTGTCGTTGCCATGGAGTTCCGGGCCAGCAGCGAAGATCTGGCACGCATTTGCCACGCTCACCCTTCATTGAGTGAAGCGACCAAAGAAGCGGCACTCGCAGTCGACAAACGGACATTGAACTTCTAAATGCAACGTGGCAGGCATTCCCTGCCACAGCTGATTTCATGACCGTTACCGAAATTTACCAAGCCGAGTTGAAGCAAAAGGGTTACGTCAGTGACCCGGCTCAATTGCGCGCGATTGTCGCGTTGGAGCGTTGCGCCGACGAGTGGAGCGCCTTTAAAGAGAAGCGTTCAAGTGCACTGAAGAAGCTGATCAACAGGCCCGATATCCCTCGCGGCGTCTATATGTATGGCGGCGTAGGTAGGGGTAAAAGTTTCTTGATGGACTGCTTCTTCAATGCCGTCCCACTCAAGCGCAAAACGCGACTGCACTTTCACGAATTCATGCGAGAGGTGCACCGGGAACTGACCGTCCTACAGGGTACTGCCAACCCGCTCGATATCTTGGCCAAACAGATCGCCAAGAAGTACCGGTTGATCTGCTTTGACGAATTTCACGTCGCAGACATTACGGATGCAATGATTTTGCACCGATTGTTGGCTGCACTGTTTGAGAACGGTGTTGGATTGGTGACGACCTCAAACTTCAAACCGAATGACCTATACCCAAATGGCATGCATCGCGATCGCATCATGCCCGCCATTGCCTTGCTCAACAAAAATTTGGAAGTGATCAACGTTGACAATGGCACAGACTACCGCTGCCAAACGCTTCAACAGCTGAACCTTTATCACGTGCCGCTTGGGCAGGAGGCAGACTCCGAAATGAGCAGTGCCTTTGATCGGCTTGCCGAAACCCATGACGAGGAACCAGTATTGCACATTGAGTCCCGTCAGATTCCCGCTCGGCGAAAAGCGGGTGGCATGGTCTGGTTTGACTTCAAAGTCCTATGTGGTGGCCCTAGGTCACAAAATGACTATCTTGAAATCGCAAGCCAATTTCACACGGTTTTGCTGAGCGACGTTCCCCAGATGCCAATGCGGATGTCGTCGGAGGCTCGTCGTTTTACCTGGTTGATTGATGTGCTCTACGACCGGCGGGTCAAGCTGATTGTCTCTGCTGAGGTTGCCGCCGAATCGCTCTACCCAGAAGGGCCGTTGGCGCACGAATTCCCGAGAACAGTGTCGAGGTTGAATGAAATGCAATCGGCTGAATTTCTGGCGCTTGAGCGGCGACTGGTCGATACGCGTCTGACTTGATCCTGCACTGAGCCGTCGCTTAGGCCACCGCCCCCGCATAAATGGGGCCGTCGCCAATTGGGGAGCGGGGTATAGTCCCACCCGTGTTACGGTGTCTCGTCCAGCGACTCCACCTTGACAACCACCAATGACAGGTTGTCTCCCGTTCCGCGCGCCCGCTCCCTGGCCTTTTCGATCAAGAATTCACTGGCTTCCCTGGCGGACAGCGTCGACAGAATTGATCCTATCTCAGCAGTGGTGAAGTAGTGCCAGACGCCATCACTGCATGCCATCAGGGTGTCCCCCGGTCGAACCTCGGAAATACAATGAAATTCGACGGGAGGGTCACTATCCGTCCCAAGACAGCCCATTAAAATATTGGATTGCGGATGGAAGTTGGCTTGGTCTTCGGTCAACTCGCCCCGGGTAACCAATGCCTGAACGTAGGAGTGGTCAAGGGTTCGTTTGACGAACGTGTCGCCACGAAAATGGTAAATCCTTGAGTCACCGGCATGGGCCCAATGACAGTCTCCAGCAGCATTGATCAGAAAGGCTGCGACAGTACTGTGAGGCTCCTCTTCAGATGAAATGGCAGTCAACTTGATCACGGTGTGAGCTTCTTGTATGAGTTGCATCAGAGTTTCCTCTGAATCATCCCGCCCTGGGTCATAGCGTTCAAACAGCTGCCGGGCTGTCATCATGACTTGATCAGACGCTTTCCTGCCGCCGCTTCTGCCCCCCATTCCGTCAGCCAAAATCGCAAGAATGCAACCACTCACCCGTGCATGACTGAGCAGAATCACTTGGTCTTGCTGATATTCCCGATCACCCCTATGGATGCCAGTTGACGCACTGAGTTTGTAGCCTTCAGACATCTATTGACCCAGGGAACGAGGAGGGACGCAACGACAGCTTCAAAGCCTTTACCAAACTTTCCACCAGGGATCTGAATTTTCTTTGAATCCCCGTGTCAGGTAAGCGGAATTCGGATAATTCGTTAGCAAAACACGCTTGGCGTCGTCCCGAAGTTGGTTCATACCAAGTGCATCATAAGACTGCGTCAAGATAAACAAGGCTTCTTCGATAGCTGGAACACCTTGGTAATCGGCCAATGCGATTTGAGCGCGATTGATCGCGGCCACGTGCGCGCCCCGTGAAAAATAGTATTTCGCCACGTGTACTTCGTATTGAGCCAAGGAGTTGACGATATGCGTCATCCGTTGATTGGCGTCCGGTGCATAACGAGAGTCAGGAAAGCGGGATACCAATTCTTTGAAGGCCGCAAATGACTCTTTTGCTGCTTTTTGGTCACGTTCAGAAAGATCCTGTCGCGTGACTGCTGAGAACATGCCTAGATCGTCATTGAAGTTGATGATGCCCTTCAAGTAAAGTGCGTAATCAATCGCTGAGCTGGCGGGATGTAGTTTCAAAAATCGATCCAGCGTCGCGAGGGCTTGGGCGCTTTCCCCCGCTTTGAAATTTGCATACGCCTTATCCAGTTGTGCCTGTTGAGCCAGCGGCGTTCCCGCTGCCCGCCCCTCCAGCTTTTCAAACAGGAGAACTGCTTTGTCGTACGCCCCTGCGCTTAGTTCATCTTTTGCCTCCGCATAGATCTTGTTGGGGCTCCAACCCGCTGTTTTGTCTACCTCCGTGGAAGCGCATCCGGAGAGGGCCAAGATGGAGCCCGCAACTGCCCAGGTGCATACAACGGATAATTTGGGTCTAAGCATGTAGGACTACTTTCGTGAACAATAGCGACAGAATTATATCGATCGACCCCGACCACGGAAATACGGACGACACCGTTGAAGTGGATGCGGAGTTCGAACTTCGTCAACTGACCATTTCTGCAGAGTTTCATTCCGAACGGCTTGATCGCGCTTTGGCAGAACTGGTTCCTGAATTTTCTCGCAGTTACCTCCAGCAACTGATTGACTTGTCCGGTGTGTCGATCAATGGCACCGTCGTCCGCAAGCCATCCACTCGTGTCAAAGTCGGTGATGTTGCCCGTGTCGAATTGCGCCCAACTCCACAAAGCCAAGCCTTTAAGCCGGAAGCCATTGCACTAAACGTTGTCTTTCAAGACGATCACTTGATGGTGATTGACAAGCCTGCTGGCTTGGTCGTTCACCCGGCTCCGGGCAATTGGAGTGGGACGCTACTCAATGGACTTTTGGCGCACGACAAAAAGGCAATGGATCTTCCACGGGCCGGTATTGTTCACCGACTGGACAAAGAAACCAGCGGACTGATGGTGGTGGCGCGAACCCGTGCCACCATGGATTTGTTGGTTCAGCTGATTGCGGCAAGAGATGTGAGTCGGCAATACTTGGCGCTTTGCCACAATCGTTGGAAGTATGACAAATGCAAAGAGGTCGATGCTCCCGTTGGCAGGGATCCACGAAACCGCTTACGAATGGCGGTCGTGGATTTGGACAAAAACCAGGGAAAGCACGCCAAGACAACGATTGACCTGTTGGATCAAGGCGACGAGTTCGGACTAGTTCGCTGTACGCTCCACACTGGAAGAACGCATCAAATTCGGGTTCATATGGCGCACTTGGGGCATCCATTGCTCGCCGATGAAACCTATGGCGGCACAAAGAAGGCAGGCATGCAACGGCAGGCTCTGCACGCTTTTCGGCTTGCATTTCCTCATCCCGTAACGGGACTGATGATGAATTTCGAGTCGCCCCCCCCACTCGACTTCTGCGAAGCCGCGAGTTTATTGGGACTTAGCTATAATTGGCGTCAAAGCGAAAAATGATGTCTACGCGGCACTCAACGCTAATTGCGCCATAGATTCTTAAATCTCTTCCTCGCGCTTCCCTGCCTATCACCACAGTTGGTATTTTTCTTCGCATCGGCTTGGGCTTGGTGCAATTGTTGGAATAGAAAACCATGAATTCGACGGATGCAAAGCGAATCCTGGAAACCGCTTTGATTTGCTCTCCGCAGGCCTTGCAAGTGCGAGATCTAAAGGCGCTTTTTGACGACAGTGTAAGTGTCGACTCACTAAAGCAGTTGTTGACAGATCTTCAGTTTGAGTGGACTGGGCGGGGTGTTGAGTTGGTGAGTGTGGCCAGTGGATGGCGATTTCAAAGCAAGTCGGAAATGAGGGGCTATCTTGATCGCTTGTATCCGGAGAAACCGCCTCGGTACACACGGGCTACTCTGGAGACCTTGGCAATCATTGCCTACCGTCAACCGGTCACCCGTGGCGATATAGAGGAGATTCGGGGTGTCACTGTCAACTCGTTGCTGCTTAAGCAACTGGAAGACCGTGGTTGGGTTGAGTCGATCGGCTACAGGGACGTGGTGGGTCGGCCGACACTTTTTGCGACAACGAAGCAGTTTCTTGATGATTTGGGTTTGACTGCGTTGGATGAACTGCCTTTGTTGGAGTTTCCTTCGCAACAGGCGGAGTTTCTAGAGCGAACTAGCGCTGTAGCCGGCATGGAGCAATCACTCATTGACATCCATGAAGGGGGTGAATCTTCACCCACCGATGTGATTGCCGCCATCGAGGATAGCCAAGGCGGAGAGATTGAATCCAATCGAACCACTGCAGTGCCAGAAACAAATATTTTGAACGGAAACCATCATGAGTGAAAACACCATGGAAAACAACAGCGAATTCAACTCTGAGTTGAACTCAGAAAACAGCAAGTCCGACCAATCGGCGCTGCCCTCGGCGAATCTTATTGCCCCCGACAATCGATTTGCTGATGTGATCTCGGGTCAGTTTGATGCCGATGAAGCTGTTGCTGACGCACCGCCTTTGAAGCGCGTCTTGCTTCCACAGGCTGAATCGCCCAAGCTCCACAAAGTGCTTGCACAGGCCGGTATGGGCTCCCGCCTGGAAATGGAGCAGTTGATACTGGAGGGGCGAATCACGGTCAATAATGAGCCCGCCCATGTGGGCCAAAGGATCCAGTTCGGCGATCACGTCAAAGTCAACGGCAAGCCGATTAGGTTTCGCATTGACCCTCCGCCTGCGCGCGTCATTGCGTATCACAAGCCTGCGGGAGAGGTTGTTACTCACGATGATCCGCAAAACAGGCCCACTGTTTTTAGGCGCCTTCCAAAGCTGTACCAAGGCAAATGGCAATCCGTAGGGCGCTTGGATCTGAATACAGAGGGACTGCTGTTGTTCACCAGCTCCGGCGAGTTGGCCAACAATCTAATGCACCCACGATTCGGATTGGAGCGCGAATACGCAGTACGAGTGCTTGGCGCGTTGAATAAGGAGGAAAAGCAAAAGTTGCTGGCGGGGGTCCAGCTGGACGATGGAATGGCTCAATTTGGGTCGATAGAAGAGGGCGGGGGCGAGGGCGCCAATTGCTGGTATCGCGTCACTATTTCCGAGGGTCGAAACCGCGAAGTTCGACGCATGTTTGAAGCTGTCGGACATGCCGTCAGTCGATTGATTCGAATTCGTTACGGTGCAATGGTTTTACCCAAGGGGCTTAAGCGCGGCGCCTGGATGGAGTTGGACGAAACTGATATCCAAGGATTGGTGAAAGTGGCTGGTATCGTGAAGTCGCAGCCGATCGATGGTCAAGGCACCCGCGGGGCTCGCGGCGACCCAGCCGCCCGGCGAAGAGGCGTGCGGGGCAGCGGGCCGCGCAGCTCAGGAAGTGGCCTACGGAGCAATACCGACGCCAGCGCCAACCAGAAACCAATGAGTTACGAAGATCGTGTCCGCGGTGGACGTAACCAGCCTGCCGGACAATCTGGTGGGTCGAATCAACCGGACCCAATGAAAACAGCGTTTGGCTATATTGGCGCTGACAGCTTCACCAAACAGCGCAATAGCCAACCCCCAGGACGAGGAAAAGGCGGGCCGCGTCGTGGAGGTGGGGGTAGGAGCTAAGCGCCAACTTGGCGCGGCATTTTGACCGTTGTAGTTTTTACGGTCAGTTGGCGTTAAAATCGTAGGCTTTGCCCGACGGGTAAAAATGTTTATTGTTGATTTGGAAAATATATGACTATCGAACGCACTCTCTCAATCATCAAACCTGATGCAGTTGCCAAAAACGTAATTGGACAAATCTACGCTCGCTTTGAAGCCGCTGGCTTGAAAGTGATTGCCGCACGCATGGCTCATCTGTCGCGCGGTGAGGCAGAGGCCTTTTACGGTGTTCATAAAGAGCGTCCTTTCTTTAAGGATTTGGTTGAGTTCATGATCTCCGGCCCTGTCATGATTCAAGCGCTGGAAGGCGAAAACGCCATCTTGAAAAACCGTGATTTGATGGGAGCAACAGATCCTAAAAAGGCTGCACCAGGCACCATCCGCGCCGATTTTGCCGACAGCATTGATGCCAATGCTGTTCATGGCTCCGATGCCGCGGAAACTGCCGCCGTTGAAATCGCCTTCTTTTTCGCTGGCATGAACGTTTACGGCAAGTAAACTTGATGATGGTCAACCTGCTCGATTACGA
>JBBKVN010000197.1:0-3001 GCA_037968455.1 Rhodoferax sp. | reverse complement strand
AGCTCAGTTGGTAGAGCAGCGGACTTTTAATCCGTTTGTCGTGGGTTCGACCCCCGCACATCCCACCATGTTTCGATAAAAAGGCCTTGTTGCATACAGCGACAAGGCCTTTTTTATTGCTCGCGCGATGATGGCTGGGTTTGCTTGTCAAAACAAACCAAGTTTCAAGCTGCGAACACGCTCGTGATGTGCCGCAAACTGACAGCCGAAATACCCCACCAGTAACAATCTGTTACTGACATAATTTCCGGTTCTTTGTTTGACGCAAACTGCCATGTCAATCCAGCCGTCGGATCTCCATCAAAAAAGCGATGCCTTGCACCGAAGGTGGCGAGCCTATGTGGCCTCGCCAGGGTTTGAGCCATTCGTGGAGTTTGCGGTTTGCATCTCCAGCTTTTCCGAATTTCTTCAAGGTAAGGGGCTCTCGGGATTGCATCAATCAGCCCACCAACTTGAGCAACAAGTGCTTGCCCTGTTTGATGATGCAGACCGATACCCCATACCGGACTTCACCGTTGAGACACTTAACTCTGGACTGGAAGCACTGGTGAGCAGTGTCGCCCTGTTCATAGGCAGCAACCAGCAATTGGTGTCGCAACTGGCCACGGATTTGACGGCTGAGGCGACCACAGAATTGTTGTCAATGCCCCGCATCTGGTTCATCGGCGACGTCACATCGACATCAAAGGCGCTAATGAAGCAACTGAATGATCTGGGCATTCACACCGAAAAACACTTTTTAAATGACCTTCCGCTGAACGCGGTTGGACCACAAATTTTTGTGTTGAATGCAGGGTCGACGCCACTGGATGGGGCTTGCAAAAACATCATGGCACTGCGCACCCGATTCGCGACTGGCACTTTGGTTGTCCACAATCTGCCGGCAGATTTCTCGAGCATCAAGGCCGCGCTTCGAGCCGGAACCGACCATTGCTTCGGAATGGCAACCCATCCCTCCGAAATTTTGGGCAAACTGATTGACCTGTGCAGTCACGAGGAAGAACCTCCATTCCGAGTGCTGGTCGTCGAAGACTCCACGACAGCCAGCATGTCCATCCAGCGCACGTTGAAACAAAGTGGAGTCGAGTCCCTTGCCGTGACTGATCCAGCCGAAATCCTGAATAGCTTGCGCGATTATCAGCCGGACCTTGTGCTGATGGACATGTTCATGCCCAAATGCACGGGCGTCGAAGCGACGCGCGTGATTCGGCAGCACCCGGAGTTTCTGTCCACCCCCATCATTTACCTCTCTGGAGAGGGCGACATGGGTCTGCAAGTGGATGCGCTGAGATTGGGTGGCGAGTATTTTCTGACCAAGCCTTTTAACCCCGTGTTTCTGAATGCCGTAGTCAAAAGCAAGATTGAGCGCTACCGCGCCTTGCGCCGCTCCATGCAGCATGACGGACTCACGGGCCTGCTCAACCATCGGGCCATCAAGGATCGATTGGCCAGCGCCATTCATCTTGCCGCACGCACCAACGGCTTGCTGAGTGTTGCCATGATTGACATTGACCACTTCAAGCACATCAACGACAAATACGGGCACCCCATTGGCGATCAGGTCATTCGCGGGTTGGCCTGGCTGCTCAAACAACGCTTGAGAAAAAGCGACTTGGTGGGCCGGTATGGCGGAGAAGAGTTTCTGGTCGTCCTGCCCGACTCTGACTCAGCCCAGGCCCATGACATTCTGAACCGGATTCGTCTCGACTTTGCGACCATCAAACACGCCCTGTCAGATCAATGGTTTGAAGCCTCGTTCTCAACGGGGGTGTCAAGCTACCCCGCAATCACCTGCCCCGAGTCCCTGATCAAGGACGCGGACGCTGCCCTCTATGAAGCAAAGCAAAAGGGGCGCAACACCGTCGTTGCGCGCGGCTGAGCATTGCGGTCAACTCTCTATTCGGGTGGCCAGCACCTTGTCGATCCGTTTGCCCTCCAAGTCCACGACTTCAAACAGCCATCCCGCGCCTTCGATATGCTCGCCAACCGTGGGTAGGTGTCCGCAAACCGACATAAGCAGGCCAGCGACCGTGTTGTAGCGCCCGCCATCCTCCTCTGGCAAGGCATCGATACCGAGCCTGACTTTGAGCTCGCCCACAGGCATCAAGCCGTCAATTAACCAGCTTCCATCTTCACGCAGAGTGGCCCATGCATCTATTTTTTCATGCGGCTGCAACTCCCCTGTGATGGCTTCCAATAAATCACGTGGCGTCACCAGCCCTTGCACCACACCCCATTCATCCACAACCAGAACCAAACGCCCGACCTTGGCGCGGAACTGCTCTAGAAGCTCCATGCCACTCAGCGTTTCTGGCACGAAGGTTGCCGGAATGATGTGTTGACCTATCGGCTCGAAGGAATCGACACCCAATTGAAGTAACCGGGCCACGCTGATCACCCCAACCACGTCATCCAGGGAGCCGCGGCAGACCGGGTACCAGGAATGGGTGCCTTGAATGCTCCCTACCCCCTCCTGACTCAAACAGTGCCGCACGGTGTCGCCCGCGTCCAACCATTCCACATCTCCACGCGGCACCATCAGCGAGGTCAGCGTTCGGTCATCCAGATGAAACACGTTTTGAACCATTTGATGCTCGTGCTGTTCAATGACGCCCGCATCGACCCCCTCCTCCAGACTGGCGGTCACGTCTTCTTCAGTCACCCCCCGCGCGGCAGTGGTGTCAATGCGCAGCAGTTTGAGCACCGCCGCCGTGGTGCCAGACAACAACATCACAAACGGCCCGGCAGCGGCCGCCAGCCACAACATGGGCCGGGAGACATAGCGTGAAACGGCTTCCGGGTGCAGTTGCCCAATGCGCTTGGGAACCAATTCCCCAAAAATGATCGTGGTGAAGGTAATCAATGTCACGACGATGGCGGTTGCCGACACATCTGCCACACTCTCAGCCAGCCCGAAACCCTCCAACCAGCCCGACACGCCTGGGCTGAAGGCCGACTCGCCCACGATCCCGTTCAACACGCCAATCGACGTGATACCCAC
>JBBKVN010000196.1:0-11207 GCA_037968455.1 Rhodoferax sp. | reverse complement strand
TCGAGATGAAAGAAATGATTCGCCTTTTCCAATCCGGCGACCGAATCGGGGCCATGGTGTTGCTGGAGACCGATGCGGGCTTGCAAATGATGACGGTGATCAGCGACATGGTAGACCAGATCATCACCCAGGAAGCGAACAATTTCTCAGTGGCGGGAGCGGTTCGCGAACGCTCCGCATTCGTCAGTCGGCTGATGATTTGGGTGCTTGTGCTGGCCTCGTTGTTGGGGGCCATGTTGTTGATGCGCTTGGGGCGCGCGCGCGCGCGTGACCAAATCTTTTATATGTCTCAGCTCCATGCAGAGCGAGATCGGTTGGAGGAAGATGTCACTCGTCGCACTGCGGAGACAGTAGCGCTTGCGCTGCACATGGAGCGCGTTCGGGAGGATGAACGAGGACGTCTTGCACGGGAGCTTCACGACGAGCTTGGTGGTTTGCTGACGGCAGCGAAACTTGATGTTGCGCGCATTCGAAAACGACTTCCCGAATCCGGATCAGGGCAGGATCTTCTACGGCACCTTAGTCAATCCCTCGACGCGGGCATTACTCTGAAGCGGAGAATTATTGAAGACCTTCGCCCCTCCTCACTGGCGAACCTAGGCCTCATGGCCACCTTACTCATTCAGTGCAGAGAGTTTGCAGAGCGCGCCGAAATCAAAATGTCCACAGATATTTCAGACGTCTTGTTACCTGACGACCAAGCGCTGACTGTCTACAGAATCGTCCAAGAGGCCCTCACCAATGTCGCCAAATACGCCAGGGCAACCAATGTTCGAGTCAGCATAGTTGAGCGCGACGAACGAGTAGAGGTTCAAGTTATCGATGACGGCAAGGGCTTCGATCCCAAAACTGCGGAGTTCGCTGGCGGTCGCGGACTTCAAGGTATGCGATTTCGTGTGAGCGCATATGGTGGCGACCTTTTCATCCGGTCCTCTTCCGGTGAGGGAACATCAGTGGTCGCGACCATTCCGCTGAAACCCCTTGAGCAAGAGTCTGCTTAAAGCCCCTCCCTATCTTAGAACGCAATCTAAGGAGTGCACCGAAAAGGGACTGATAAGTTGGTATTTAGGATCTGGGGCAGCGGGTTCTCCTTATGGTGTAGCAGGCTCTTTGGTGTGGGTGTGGGTGTTATTGTGGGTATATATTTCTGCTCAGATTTTCCTACTGGGAGCTCACTTCATCAAGGTGAACGCCACGCAGCGCAGGCAGTGCGTTTCGGATATGTACCTGGATTCGTTCTGCGAACCTCCTCAATATGCAGTCGACAAACCATTAGTGTGGGGTCAGTAAGGCGGAGGCTGCGGCGTTAAGAACGCTGGTATTGCAATGTCTCATCTATCATCGTAAACTTTAACGGGTTCGTGCTTGGTTCCACCGGGGTCAATCAACTTACATAGTTTAAAAAAAGGTTATGTACGCTTTATCCATAGATTTGAGCGCCGTCCCCCCAACGATTCGACCAGTGATCGCCAATCATCTTCTCAATGAGCGGCCTGTGCGTGACGCGGATTACAAAGCGGAGCTCGAAGCAAGCACATATATCGTCAAGGCCCTTCGGGAAACACCGTCGACCGTGCTAACGAAGCTCTCCGAAGCGGTCATGCAGTTGACCGGCGCCGATTCGGCCGGCGTCAGCCTTTCGGGTCGCAGTGAGGGGCAGCAGGTATTTCTGTGGCAGGCCACGGTGGGCCTGATCGAGAAATACTTGGGTAGTGTGGTGATTCATGACGAGAGCCCCTGCGGTTGCGTTCTTGAAACCGACGCCATGCTATTGATGGTCGATCCCGGGAAGGTCTACAAGACCGCTGAGCAGATCGAACCACCCATTCGCGAATTGCTGCTGGTGCCTTTCCATGTCGAGGGGCGCACGGTAGGCACCGTGTGGGTCGTCTCCCAATCAGAGAAAATCTTCGATGCAGAGCATGCCCGGCTCGTCACCAACATTTCCGAACTTGCTGCTCTGGCGTACCAGACGCTGATCAAGATAGGGGACTTGGAGCTGCTCAACAAGACCGTGCAGGTGGTGGCCGACAGTCGGTTCGTGCAACGCGAGATGCAGATTCCCAGACCGTTGGCATAGTGGTACGCCGCGACTGTGCTGGAAAAAGCGGCTCTGTAGCGCTATCACCCGTCGACCCACTCTGACACCCCGCCTCACCTGTCGTATTGCCCTGGGCCACATTGTTTCCGTATTTCGGAGAATACCTTTATTACCTAGACGGTCTCTTTAACTGAATCCTTGAATTGGGCTTGGGAAAAGTCACTCAGCGAGATGGCGTTTCAATTTTTCCCGATGGTGGGATGTTAGAGTTATCTGAATTCCTTAGGCCGAAATTAGGCCAGCCTACTCGGCCGCGCGCCAAAACTGGCCGTTGTATCGCATTGGCCGGACAGTATCTGTGCTGATCCAAGGCGCTGACACGTACCGACCAAAAAATTCGTCCTCTTGCAATTAGCACGACAGAGCAGCGCCGGTATGCGCAGTTCTTTGCACGTACCACTTTGGGTGTGCACTGTGACGTAGACGCCACTCACCAGCGTCATCTTTTCCCGCGCTTGTCGCATAGACCGGCGATACGCCTACCGTACGCTGAGCCGTCTTCCTACAGTTGGCAGGTGGCGGATTGTTAAAAATCGAGTGGCACCGACAGTCCGTCGGCTTTGGTGCACTTTCATTAACTGCAATCAATCTAGGAGTTAGTCTCATGAAAAACGACACATCTCAGTCGAACAAGCCCTCCACCAGCCAGACCGGTTCAGTGGCAGACCGCCAACACTCACGCGAATCCGGCCAAGCCAATCAGCAGCAGCCGCAAATGTCTAACGATACATCGAAGCTGAAATCGGTGAATTCAAAGCAGCAGGGAAGCGTGGATCAGTCCAGCGGACGCCAGCAACAAGCCGACACGGGCAACAACAAAAATGGCCAGACCTCGCCATCACGCGATGAAGGCCACAGCGCATCCGGTTCATCGAACTCCAACGGACGAAACGACGGTTCCGACAGCAGCCCCCGCCAGACTGGCAAGAACGTCTGATCAACCGATTCGCGTTTTTAACGATTCCTTCGCAGCCGCTGCGCCGGCTGTTGCCCGACTCTCCAGTCGGGCTTTTTTTCGTTTGAATGTGGCATCTTGCCCCAGTTCTCCGGCCAGATAGGACCCGTCCTACAGGGATCGCTCCACCTCTCCGACGCGCGGCGAACAAGTCCTTCCGTACATTAATTGACAGGGGCAAGCAATACTTTCATTCGCCTCCAACCTCACTATCTAAGGAGAAATAAATGGATACTTCAAACACCACCAGCGATTTCATTTGTTCAGACAAAGTGGAAGGAACCGCCGTTTACAACAACAATGGCGACAAACTCGGTTCGATCGACAATCTGATGATCGACAAGCATACCGGCCAAGTGCGCCATGCCGTACTGGAATTTGGCGGTTTTCTGGGTCTTGGTACCGATCGCTACCCACTGCCATGGAGCATGTTGAAGTACGACACCGTGCTCGATGGTTATGTGGTTCCGATCGACAAGGATCGTTTGGAGGATGCGCCTAGCTACCCCCTCACGTCAGTCTCCCCGTTCACCACTGACGTAGGTTACGGCCAGCGTGTCAACGACTTCTACGGCGCTTAAACGAAGCTCTTGGAGTCTTCAGAGACTGATTTCCGAACACGAAAAGGAGAATATTTTGAAATTCAAAAACACACTAATCGCCCTCGCCAGTTCAACGTTGCTTGTGACCGGTCTGGTACATGCGGCGGACCCCACGACTTCTAATCCAACTAAGATGACAGATCGCTTAATGGGTAAGTCGGACAACATAAAGGCAGACCGCGAACAGCTTCAGCAGAAGCTTCGTGCTGGCAAAAACCGTGAGGATTATCAAAAAATCCTGAAAGACAACGGTTACCGTATCTCCGCCATCAACGAAGACAAGAAGGACTACCTTGAATACGAGGTGGTGAAGGCGGGCAACAGCTACGAAATCCAGTTGGATTTCAAAGATGGCGCTGCTCAAGCTTCCAAAGTAGAGGTGGCAAACAACATGTGGCGGGCCGACGGGACCAAGCGCATGATGAGAGATGAGAACTACCAACACGCGGGCACGCTTGTTGTTGACGCCAACGGCCGCTACAGCGACCGCCGCAACATGCAGGGCTGGACCGATGAGAAAGATCGTCTGGAAAAATCATTGCCATTGAACCTCAAAGCGGCCGACTATCGTTCCAAGCTTGAAAGCATGGGTTACAAGGTGACTGCTGTCAACGAGAGCGATAAAGACGCCATTGAGTACGAGATCGCCAAGGGCGAGAACAGCTACGAAGTGCAGATTGATCTGGATGAACGAACTGGCATGGCCAAGAAAATTAACGTCACTAGCAACCTGTGGGAAGCAGATGCCACCGACAAAGCGACCGATCGAGCCAAAGAAATGAAGAAGAAAAACGCCGGCTAGGGCTACCCCCAAGCCTCGAGACAGCCGCAGGGCTAAAGACAGACCCCCGAATCGGGGGTCTGTCTTTTGTGTTTCTGAGATTCACTTGTGCAGGCTATTGGAGGGTAGGCCAAGTAGGAGTCGACGGGCGGCAAAGAATACTATGCTCTGGCAGTTTCTTTTAGTGGGTGGACATGATCTTGAACAGGATTGGATGCCTGGGATGCCCATCAAAAAATATGTGGACCGTATCAATTGCCAACAGTTGATAAAGTGCGGCCGCTGCAGGAACAAGCACAGCGAAAGACCAAGTCTCGCAAAGTGAATCAGTTCGAATTTCTTTGTGCGGTGCTTGATCGGCTGAGCGCACGTGCCAACAACGAGCCTTGCCCCGTGCCACGTTGCCAAGCTTTTTTCTGAAAACGGTTTGAGCCCGGCCAGGACGTTGTAACTATGGGCTTGATCCGGCATTGAACAATCAAGAGGGCGCCGCTCTGATTCGGGGTGGGATGCAACTGGCGTTGAGTGCTTTTGATGGTTGACGCGCAGAGTCCAAATTTGGGATGCGGCGGTTTTAAGGGCGACGATGAGGGGAGACCTTGGTTGTCAATAGCCATACTTCAATAACCACCGTAGTCCGGCCACCATTTGACCGTGAGCCCGCATTGTTGAACGACCGCAAAGGAACGCGACCGCTGATGAAGCGCTGCGTGCCCCGATTCAAGATCAGTTTCCAGTGGGTCCCTCTCACATTTTTGGCTCTGATTTTCAATAGAAAATGAACCTACCCACTGGGCCCTAAATATCTTAAGGTTCGCCTGCCCCGGTTTAGGTGGTTGCAGGTACTTCCGTTGAGCTCGGCTCAAACGCGTTTAACGGGTGCTCTTCCCGTCCGACTCGCTGGCTTGGAGCCGATGGATCGAGCACCGAGTCGAACCGGAAAGCGACCTGATCCACCCCCATGGCTCCCAAGTTCTCGGCGTTGGCCAGAGACTCCGCGCCGCACCAAGCCATCAACACGATTTCCGCATTCGGCCAATGCCGACGCAGTCGCCGACACATGATGCGGGCCTGTGTCTGAGGTGTGGTGCTAAGTGTGCACAGGTGGATGCGGCGCACTGCTAGCGCCGCATCCAAGTCTTTCGCCAGTGTTTTACCCCATCCCTCCAGGGGCAGTGTGCGCGTCGGCCGGTGTGCGGCGGTGAGTGCGTGTGCCAGCATCTCAGCAGACAGCGTGTCCAGATCAGTTCGCAGGCCTAGGCACACATTGGAGTCGAACTGCGCACTGGTTTCTTGGGCATCGGTAGCAGCGTCATCGGCTTTCAATTCGCGCACGATTCGCGTTGTTCCCTCGATCAGGCGTTGACGCTGCACGGCGGTGGCGCCGCGCGCTTGCTGTCGGGACGCCAGCGCCAGCATGGGCAGAGCGGTTTTGCTGTAGAAGTCCAGCAACGAGTGCTGTTTGACTTCTTGGTAGGCCATGTCTTCGGCCTCGTCCAGATCTCCTGCGATCAGGCGGTGGTAAAGCTGCGTGGCGTCGTCGAAAACTGGCTCACTGCTGAGCAGTACATCGAGAAAGCGCAGTGGCGCAAGGTGTCGACCGATGACGACCAGGCAGACCGTGAGCGGCATAGCCATCACCAAGCCGATTGGCCCCCACAACGCGGCCCAGAATACCGCCGACAACAGCACAGCCAGCGAGGAGACGCCGGTGCGGTCGCCATATACAAGCGGTTCCACGATGTTGTTGCTCACCAGTTCCAGCAGCGCGATCAGGCCCAGCGTCCAAAGAATCATCGACCAGCCTGGGTCAACCGCGAACGCCAGCATTACTGGAAAAATTGCGCCGGTAGCCGGTCCAAGATAAGGTACAAACCGCAGCAGCGCGGCCAAGCCGCCCCATAACCACGCACCAGGCACGCCGATCCACCACAGCCCCAGCGCCATGGGTACGCCGTAGCCTAGGTTGACCATCACCTGAGCGAGCAGGTAGCGACTCACTCGCTCGGCTGATTCGGCCAGAGCGTCGGCCATCTGATTTGGGTCACCTCCCATCAAACGCAGCAGCCGGTCGCGCAACTCGCGCCGCTGCAGCAGCATCAAAAACAGCAATATCACGATCAAGCCGGCGGTGGCCAGTGGCACCCCCACCGTTCTGATGAGCTGAAGGGAAAGCGAGCCGCTGGTATCAGGATCAACCGCGACTCGCGTGGGTTCGGGCTTGCGTTGTGTGTCCAGGCGAAGTTGCTTCTGCGCCGCAGCAATCTCACCCTCCACCATGCCGAACGTCCGCGCGAGCTCGCGCGCAATGCCCGACGGCACCAGTGCAGGCCGCAATTTGCGAAGCTTTTCCTGGATGTTGTGCCGGTGGGTGGGCAACTGCTTGGCCAGCTGACCCACCTGTTGCGTCATGAGCATGCCCACACCCAACAGCAGCGACAACGTCACCGCCATCACTATGCCAACCGCCAGCGCCCGTGGCACCGACCAGCGGCGCAGCCAGGTCACCATGGGGTCCAGAACGAAGGCCAGCAGTGCGGCCAGCGCCAGTGGAATTAGCAAAACTTGGCCGGCATACAAGCCCAGGATGCCCAGCGCTATTGCAGCCCCGGAGAGAACGAAGCGCTGCACCCCGGGCATAACCTGGAACACCGTGCCCCTTGCGGCTTCTACGACAACGGCAGGCCTGTCGCGCTCTGTAGGGGCTGATTGGTCGGGTGTCATGGTGTTTTGGTCTTCAGTGGCTTGGAACAGGGTTCACTGTCGACTTCCGCTCCGGTATCGATGAATGCGAGCAGCGCGGCCGGTGGGGCAAGTGCACCCAACACCAGTGCCCCGGCAAGACGCGCGACCAGGCCCTTGGATTCCACCGTAACCTGCGGTTGCTTGAAATTTCCCGTGACGTTAAGGGGTGAGCGAAGCGACAGAGGAGAGAAATCCTTGGGGTCGGCCACCACGCGCAACTGCAGCGATTCGGTCTTGAGGCTAGCACCGCCCTGGATATGCACTGTGCTGTCTTTGTTATCAAGTACCGCATAGCGGGTCTTAATCACACCGTCTTGGATCACGGCTTGCGCGCGGGCGCAATTCAGGCGCAGCGGGATGTCTCCCACTATCAGCATTCCCAGTGCCTGTGCGGCATCTAGCCCTATGGCCTCCGTGAGCAGCTGCGACATCTCTGCGTTGACCAACTCCAGGTGCACTTGACCATTACCGCTGCCCAAAATGTTTGCGACGCTTTGGCCTTGGCCAGCGAGTGACATCGTGGCGTTCATCATGCCGCTCAAATAGGCCGGCGATCCATTCGGCAGCGATGCATCGCCTTTGTTCAAGGCGCGTATCCATCGTTGCAGATCGACCTCAGCAAAACGTAGCGCTGCCTCCCAGCGCGGTGGGCGCTGGTCGGCTTGCAGGCTGGTTGATCCTGTCAACAGACCTCCGGCGACCCGCGTGCTCAGGTCGGACAGGTTGAGACGGCTGTTCTGTAGCGAGATGTGGACCTTGAGATCGGTCATTGCGCTGATCTTGGGGGTACCGAAATCGAGCTGCGCCAGATTGACCTGCACATTGGCGTTCATCCGCGCCAAGCTGGGCAGATCGAATGGTTGATCGGGTAGCACCCGACTGGCCTCGCGCGGCGGCTGGTCGGCACCGATGACCGGGGCAAGATCGGCAAAGGCAAGACGCCGGCCTCCCAATTTCCCTGCCAAAGTGGGCGGGTTGGTGGCGGAGTCGAATTGCATAGCGGCTGTGAGAGCGCTGCTTCCCACAGTAGCGTCATCTGTTACCAGTGACCACACGGCGCCTACCCGGGCAATGCGGCCACGCAGGCGATACGGTGGGGTATTGGGCAGCGTGAGACCCAGCGGCTGGCCGCTGGTGCGCAGTGATGATCCGCTTAGAGTCAGTTGTCCACGCAGGTCTTGGCCGGCCCATAGCGCGCCCGTGGCACCATCGAAGTCAAGTCGGGTGCTCCCAACGCTCCCCTTCAGTCGCAGGGGCGTCAGCGCTGGATGCCCATCGGTCTGCATCAGCAGCGCTAAATCAGGTCCGGCCTGTGCCTCCAGATTCACGACTGCGCCTCGGAAGCGTCCACTGGCCGAGGCGAGCCAGGGCAGGGGCGTGTCGGGATCAGCACTTTGCGTGATGTGGGCCTGTAGGTTGATGTTGAGCGAGTCGTCGCGGTAGACAATGTCGCCAGCGCGCAGCATCAGGGTCTCGACCGTCGGCAGTTCGGTGGAGCCAGCGTCTCCGTCCGATGTGGGCCGGACAAGTGTCCAGCTGGTCTTGCCATTGGCGAGGCGTACCAAGTGAGCGTCGAGTTGGTCGGCCTCTAGGCGTTTGAATCGCAACGGGGCGCCTTGGCTGCTGCGCCACAGATCGCTCCAACGCCAGCGCACCACAAAGCCTTCGGCTTGCAGCAGGTGCGGCACCTTCACCTCTGAGCCGCTACCCACGGTGATGCTGTCCACCGCGA
This sequence comes from Rhodoferax sp., assembly GCA_037968455.1. Taxonomy (GTDB): domain Bacteria; phylum Pseudomonadota; class Gammaproteobacteria; order Burkholderiales; family Burkholderiaceae_C; genus Rhodoferax. Next base: position 2,291 of record JBBKVN010000196.1, on the reverse strand, counting down.
TGCCGGGCTGAATCAGAAGCTGTAACCGAAAAACACCCTGCAAGGACGTGGGTGCCCCAGTAAGTCGATTGAGTTGTTGCTCCAACGGCACACGAAGAAAAGGCCAGCCTGACAACTCCCCAAGTGTTATGGCACCCAAAAGAACCGCGGCGGTGGCGCCGAAAATTCGCAGCGCAGTGATGCGCCACTGAGAACGAGAGAGGAACGTCATAGTCAGTTTGGGGCCGCTTGATCGAAGTGGGTGAAGTTGAAGGGGTTGTTAGTCATGATGGGGCACGTCTCTGTTTGCAGCGTCAGCAGGCGTTGCGCTCGCCTGTAGGACAGGAGCACGTTCGAAAAAGGGCCCAAGGGGCAGTAGCATCTGTATTCGTCGTGCATCTTGTTATCGCGGAACTTTCAGAATGGTCCCAGCTCTACAGCTGACTGCGCAGCACCACCGCTATCTTCTCCGCTAGCTTTTCCCGCCAGGGGCGCTGACTCCAGGTGCGGTGGTCCATGCGCCTGCCCTGGGCCCAGTCGTCCTCGAATAAGGCGCTCATCGTCTGTGCCAAGTCAGTCGATATGACGTTGAGGTTGGCCTCGTCATTGAGCAGAAACGATCGATTGTCGAAATTGGTCGAACCCACCGAGACGAAGCCGTCGTCCACCACGAGCGATTTCACGTGGATCATGGTTGGCCGGTACTCCGAAATCTCAATCCCAGCAGTCAGTAAATCGCCCCAACTCGCGCGCGACGCATGTCGCACCATCGGCGCGTCAATGCGGCGCCCCGGCACCAGGATGCGCACGCGAACACCGCGCTTTGCAGCCGCCACCATGGTGCCCAGCGTGAGCGCATCCGGTACGAAATACGAAGCGCAAAGATCGATGCGTTCGCGCGCCGCCGTCAGCGCCAGTAGGTACATCAAATGCATACTCTCACTGCCGCCCGACGGGGAGCTGCTGAACATCTGCGCAAGCTCATCCCCGACGGGCTCTTGTGCGGGGAAATAGGTCTCGCCGTGCAACACTTCGCCGGTGGCGCGCATCCAATTGTCCAGAAAAACAGATTGCATCTGTGCTACCACGGGTCCTCGCACCCTGAAATGGGTGTCGCGCCACTCATTGGGGTGGCGCGCGTCCCCTTGCCAAGGGTCGGCGATGCCCACCCCGCCGGTGAAACCCATCGTGCCGTCAACAATTAACAGCTTGCGGTGAGTGCGGTTGTTCATCTTGCCCCAGTTGCTCCAATGGGGTTTGTGAAAGCGGATCACTTTCACCCCGGCCTCGCGCATGCGGGTCACCAGCGATTCCTCCATCTTCAGGCTACCCACCCAGTCCACCAACACGTGTACCCGAACGCCAGCCAGAGCCCGCTCGCAAAGCGAGCACACAAAACGTTCACCGATCTCACCACTCCAGTAGATGTAGGTTTCAAAACTGATCGTCTCGCGCGCCTCAGCGATTGCCTCAAGCATGGCCGGGAAAATCTGTTGGCCATTGACGAGAACATCTACCCGGTTGCCCCTGACTAGCTCAGGGCCGAGCAAAGAGCCCAGTGCCCGGCGGAACTCCATGTCGTCGGCGTCGTAGAGCCGCGGCAACCGTTTCTCTATCCGCTTCTCCCCCCCCATGAGGTTGATGGCCATCAGTGTCGTCAGCAGCGTGACCACAATGGCGGCGAGAGCCACCCAGAGATGAGAGAGGTTCCACATGGATTGACGTTGGTAGCGCTGAGCTACTGAATCAGCCCGTGGGTCATCGCATAGTAGGTCAGGTCGCTATTGCTGGTCAATTTGAGCTTCTCCAAGACCCGGGTGCGGTAAGTGCTCACTGTTTTTACGCTCAGAAATATGGCTTTTGCCATGTGACCCACCGTCTCGCCCTTGGCCAGCCGCAGAAACACCTGCAATTCGCGCTCAGAAAGTAGCTCGTGCGGCGGGCGCTCCAGACCGCCGGCCACGCCTTCTGCCAGCAAAGTGGCCACTGTCTGGCTGATGTACTTGCGACCCAGCGACACAGTGCGGATTGCCTGGATAATTTCTTCTGGGTCGCATTCCTTGTTGAGGTAGCCGGCGGCACCCTGGCGCAGCAGCGTTGCGGCGTAGTGCGCTTCGGGAAAGCCGCTGAGGATTAATACGGAGAGTGTGGGGAAGCGGGCCTTGATAGCCTTGAGCGCATCTACGCCACTCTGATCGGGCATGGAAATGTCCATCAGTAGCACATCGATCTCGCCCGAGCGCGCGAGCGCCATCGCGTCAGCGCCGTTGCTGCCTTCCCCAGTGACGCGCACGTCAACATGCTCGGACAAA
>JBBKVN010000195.1:0-5838 GCA_037968455.1 Rhodoferax sp. | reverse complement strand
TTGAATCCGCCAAATCGGCAATAGGTATATTTCAAGCCTAACCAACACGATAGGCTGCTCGATGAAAACATACAAGATTGCTTGCATCCCCGGTGACGGCATTGGCAAAGAAGTCATGCCCGAAGGCCTGCGCGCATTGCAGGCAGCCAACCAGCGCTTCGATCTGGGACTGGAGTTCACCCATTTCGACTGGGCGCACTGTGACTATTACCTGGCGCACGGCAAGATGATGCCCGACGACTGGAAGCAGCAACTGTCCGGCTTCGATGCCATTTATTTCGGTGCAGTGGGCTGGCCGGAAACGGTGCCAGACCACATTTCTCTCTGGGGCTCACTACTGAAGTTTCGTCGCGAGTTTGACCAATACATCAATTTGCGACCAGTGCGCCTGTTTGAGGGTGTGCCTTGTCCCCTGGCTGGACGCAAACCCGGCGACATTGACTACTTGGTGGTGCGCGAGAACACCGAGGGCGAATACACGTCGCTGGGCGGCATCATGTACGAGGGAACTGACCGGGAAATCGTGATCCAGGAGTCTGTCTTTTCACGCCACGGGGCAGACCGGCTGCTCAAATATGCGTTTGAAATGGCTCAAAGCCGTTCCCGAAAACACCTGACGCTGGCAACCAAGTCAAACGGCATCGCCATCAGCATGCCTTGGTGGGACAGCCGGGCGGATGCCGTCGGCAGCGCCTACCCTGAGGTCACGCTGGACAAGCAGCACATCGACATCCTGACCGCGCGCTTCGTGCTGCAACCCGGGCGTTTTGACGTTGTGGCAGCCACCAACCTGTTTGGAGACATCTTGTCAGATTTGGGGCCCGCCACAACGGGCACCATAGGCTTGGCCCCTTCAGCCAATCTCAACCCAGAGCGAAAGTTTCCCTCACTGTTCGAGCCAGTTCACGGTTCGGCACCCGACATCTACGGCAAAAATATTGCCAATCCGGTCGCCATGGTCTGGTCAGGCGCGTTGATGCTGGATTTTCTCGGGCATGGCCAAGGCAAGTTCCGCGACGCGCACGATGCCATTGTTCGGGCCATCGAGGACACCCTCAAGCAAGGGCCCAAGACACCTGATTTAGGGGGCTCTGCCTCGACAACGGCGATGGGTGAAGCTCTTGCAACACGGATTAGAGGCTAGTTGTTGAGGCACTGGGGATCCAAGTAGCTTGAGCCAACTTGGATGCCCCACCCTTGCGGGGTCGATCTCGAAAATTTTCAAACGGTAGCCATTCCAGCTCAAGCAGCCGCCAACCCCTCCGGCGTCGTCACCGGCCCCTTACCGCTAAATCGATCCAGCGCCAAATAGATGACCGGGGTGATGAACAGCGTAATGGCTTGAGAGAACACCAAGCCACCCACCACGGCCAGACCCAGCGGCTGGCGGAGTTCGGCACCGGCACCGATGCCCAGCGCGATGGGAAGTGCGCCCATGAGGGCCGCCAGCGTGGTCATCATGATGGGGCGAAAGCGCATGAGGCAGGCTTCCCGGATGGCGGCAGCGGGCGTCATACCCTCATGGCGCTGCGCATCCAGCGCGAAGTCGATCATCATGATGGCGTTCTTCTTGACGATGCCAATGAGCAGCACGATGCCAATGGTGGCAATCAGGGTGAGGTCCTGGCCAAACAGCATCAGCGTGGCCAGCGCGCCCACGGCGGCCGATGGCAAGCCCGCCAGAATGGTGATGGGGTGGATGTAGCTTTCATACAGCACGCCCAGCAGCACGTAAATCACCAAGAGGGCGGAAATGATGAGCACGGCCTGGCTGCCCTGCGAGCTTTTGAACACCGCCGCGTCACCGCCATAGGTGGCGATGATGGAGGACGGCATGCGAATGCTTTCGCGTGCGGCGTCGATCTTGGCTGTGGCATCGCCCAGCGCCACGCCGGGTGCGAGGTTGAACGATACGGTCACGGCCTGCAACTGGCCCACGTGATTAATGGACGTGGCGCCCACGGTGCGCTCCACGGTGGTGAAGCTGGACAAGGGCACCAAGCCGCCGGTGGACGAACGCACATAAATGCCGCCCAACGCGCTTTCGTCCTCTTTGGCCTCGGGCACCACTTCCATGATCACCTGGTAACTGTCGGTGGGCAGGTAGATGGTGGACACCTGGCGCTCGCCAAAGGCGTTGAACAAGGCGGTGCGAATGCCCTCAATGGACACGCCCAGGGTGTTGGCACGGTCGCGGTCAATCTTGAGTTGCGCTTGCAGGCCTTTGAGCTGGGCGTCGCTGTTCACATCTCGAAACGCAGGGTCATCGCGCAGCTTGGCTTGCAACTTGCCCACCCAGGTATTGAGTTCGTCAGCGGTGACGCTTTGCAGGATGTACTGGTACTGTGCCTTGCTGGAACGCCCACCGAGTTGCAAGTTTTGCGTAGGTCGCAGAAAGACGTTGATGCCGGCCACGCTCTTGAGCTTGCCGCGCAGGCCTTCCACCACTTTTTTCATGGGCAAGCGTTCGCCCCTGGGTTTGAGGGTGACAAACATGCGACCCGAGTTTTGGGCACCGGTGCCGCCGTTAAACGAGCTGACCGCGGCCACGTTAGAGTCTTGGCGAATGATGCCGGCGGCGCGTTCTTGCAGCTTGACCATCTCTGGGAAGGAGGTGTCTTCAGACGCCTCGGTGGAGACCTGAATTTGGCCAATGTCTTCCTCAGGGAAAAACCCTTTGGGAATGATGATGAACAACCAGGCGGTCGCGATGAAGGTGGCCAGGGCGATCAACAGCACCGTTTTTCGGTGGGCCAACGCTTTGTCCAGCCAGCGGGCATAGGCGGCCAGCACGGCGTCAAAGCCGCGTTCAAACGAGCGCACCACGGCGCCCGGCGGTTTTTTGTGGGTTTCGTCGGTCAGAAAACGGCTGGCCAGCATGGGCACCAACGTGAGCGACACAAAGGCCGAGACCACAATCGCCAGCGCCACCACCACCGCAAACTCATGAAACAGCAGGCCAATCACGCCCGGCATGAAGAAGATGGGAATGAACACCGCAATAAGGGAAGTCGAAATTGAGATGATGGTGAAGCCCACCTCGCGCGCGCCCTTCAAGGCCGCCTGAAACGGGGGCACGCCTTTTTCGATGTGGCGGATGATGTTTTCCAGCACGACGATGGCGTCGTCCACCACCAGACCCACGGCCAAGGTGAGTCCGAGCAGGGAAATATTGTCCAGGCTGTAGGACATGCCCCACAGCAAGGCGACGGCGCCCATCAGCGAGATGGGCAGGGACAGCGCCGGAATGACGGTGGCCACAAAGCGGCGCAGAAACAGGAAGATCACCAGCACCACCAGCACGATGGTGCCGATCAGGGTCAAGCTCACGTCATGCAGGGCTTCGCGCACGGAGACGGAGCGGTCGTTCACCGCCGTCATGGTGACGGACTGGGGCAACTGGCTTTGCAACTGGGGCAAGGCAGCGCGCACGGCATCGACCACGCGTACGGTATTGGCGCCAGGTTGGCGCTGAATGGCGATGGTGATGGAGTTTTCACCGTTCAGCGTGGCCCAGCTTTTCAGGGTTTCCAGACTGTCTTCCACCCGTGCCACGTCTTTGAGGCGAACGGCATTGCCGCCCTTGTTGCTGACAATGATTTCGGCAAAGTCAGCGGCGTTGGTGAGCTGACGATTGGCCTGCAGGGTCAAGGTTTGGCGGGGGCCGTCAAACGTGCCCACAGGAGTGTTCACGTTGGCAGAGCGCAGCGCGGCGCTCAATTCGTCCAGACCAATGTTGCGGGCGGCCAGCAAATCTGGCTTGACCTGCACCCGCACGGCGTAGCGCTTCTGGCCAAATATATTGACCTGCGCCACACCGTCGATGGTGGACAGCGTGGGTGAAATCAGATGGCCGGCGTAGTCCTGCAAGTCTGATGGCGCCATCGAGGGCGAGGTCAACGCGATGAGCAGAATAGGCGCATCGGCCGGGTTCACCTTGCGGTAAGCCGGGGTGTTGGTCATGTCGGCTGGCAGCGAGCGCTGGGCGCGCAGCAGCGCGGCTTGCACGTCCACCGCAGCGGCGTCAATGTTGCGGCCTTCTTCAAACTCCAGCGTGAGCGAGGTGCTGCCCTGGGTGCTGGTGGAGCTGATGGTTTTCAGGCCGGGCACGGTCTGAAACTGTTTTTCCAGCGGCAAGGCGACCGAGCTGGCCATGGTCTCGGGGTTGGCGCCCGCTAGGTTGGCGGACACGTTGATGACCGGCGTGTCGTAACTGGGCAGCGCCGCCACCGGAATGCTGCGAAAGCCAATGACACCGGCGACGACGATGGCGATGTTCAGCAGCACCGTCATCACCGGACGGCGGATAAAGAGTTCAGACAGGTTCATGGTGCGCTCTTGCGTTTTGGCTCAGCACCGGTGTCGGTAGCGGGTTTCTCGGTTTTGTCGCCCTTCTCACCGTTGTCGCCTTTGTCGGCGCCTGGGGATTTATCGCCCTTTCCGCCTTTTTCACCTTTGTCACGGCCGCCCTTGCCACCGTCTTTACCGCCCGCGCCGTCTTTGGTGCGTTCGACCAGCGTGCTGCCGGGGCGCACGTTTTGTTTGCCGTCCAGCACCAGCACGGTGCCGGGTTTGACGCCGTCTACGGCGGCGTCCGCTCCTTGCGCATACAGCACTTTGACGGGCAGCGACTCCGCCTTGCCGTCCACCATGGCGTAAACCAGGGTGCCACGCGCGTTTTGCACGATGGCGGCTTGCGGCACCACCACGGCGTCTTTGATCAAGCCCACAGTCTGCGACACCTCCACAAAGGCACCCGGCCAAAGCTTGTGGTCGCTGTTGGCAAACACGGCTTTGGCTTTGACTGCGCCGGAGCTGGCGTCCACCACGCTGTCCACAAACTTGAGGCGACCGTCAAACGTACCAGCGCCGTCGGCCAGCGTGACGGTCACGGGAGAGCCACCTTCTTTGAGCGCGGCCAACGCATCGCTCAAATTGCGCTGGGGAATGCTGTAGGCCACGGCCACCGGATCGAGCTGGGTCACGGTGACCAGCGGGGTGATATTGGCCTGCACGGCGCTGCCAGGAAACACATTGATGACGCCCACGCGCCCGGCATGCGGCGCCACGACGCGGGCGTAAGACAAGGCCACCTGGCTGGCCGCTACAGACGCCTGCGAGGCGGCCACGGCAGCCAATTGCGACTCCACCACGGTCTGGCTGGCGTCCAGCGCACCTTGGGAGATAAAGGTTTGTGAAAACAACTGCTGAGAGCGGGCGAACTGCCGGCGGGCATCTGCCAGGGCGACGTTGTCTTTGGCCAATTGGGCGCGCGCTTTGCCCACATTGGCCTCGTCAGTTCGGGCGTCCAGCGTGAACATCAATTCGCCGGCCTTCACGAACTGGCCTTCCTTGATATGGACCTTGCTCACCAAGGTGGACACCTGGGAGCGCACGTCCACACTGGTCAGCGGGGTCACCGTGCCCGTGGCCCGCAACAGCAAAGGCATGTCCATTTTTTTGGCTTTCACGGTGGTCACCGACACAGGGGGGCCCGATGGCGCGCCACTGGCGGCAGCAGGAGCCGCAGGCGCGTTTTGCGCCATCACCGAGCTACTGAGCAGGGCGGCCACGGCCAGACAACACGCCGTAACAGATAAAGGAGACAACTTGTTCATGGAGGACGGCTAATTGAAAAGATAAGGGGGCGGGAACGGGCTGACTCAAGTCGCTGCAGCAATTGCTGGTGCGATCAGTCGGAAAATCAATTGCGGTGGGGTGCAGGCATCAGAAAAGAAGGCCATGGCATTGCCTGAACGAGGTGGTTTGTAAAGCGAGGAAGCATACGTTCTGCCCGCCGGTTTCGTGCCTAGGGTTTAGCGATTTTTTTGCAAAGGA
>JBBKVN010000194.1:0-5344 GCA_037968455.1 Rhodoferax sp. | reverse complement strand
TGGCCGCCACATTGATCAATTGCTTTGTTCAACCCGTTGGTGATTCCATTTCCCACACCGAGGATGGGCACCCTGGCATCTACACGGCCCTGACCGAAGCGGCAGAGACCATGCGTCGCGGCGGGGGTGTGGGTTACGACTTCTCCCGCATTCGCCCCCGTGGCGCCTGGGTGGGCAGCACCCAGAGCAGCGCGTCTGGTCCGGTGAGTTACATGAGGGTGTTTGACAGGTCGTGTGAAACTGTTGAATCGGCTGGCGCGCGCCGCGGCGCGCAGATGGGGGTGCTGAGATGCGACCACCCCGACATTGAAGAATTCATTCACGCCAAGGATGCCGGCGACTTGAAAAACTTTAACATCTCTGTGGGTGTCACCGACGCCTTCATGGATGCAGTTCAGAAAAACGGCGAGTTCACCCTAACTCATCGCGCCCAACCTGGCTCAGACCAAAAGGCCAATGGCGCCTACCAACTCGCAGATACCGGTATCTGGGTCTATCGCAAGTTGCAGGCGCGGGAGTTGTGGGACCAAATCATGCGCTCCACCTATGACCACGCCGAACCTGGCGTGCTGTTTCTGGACCACATTAACCGTGACAACAACTTGTCGTACTGTGAAACCATTGCCAGCACCAACCCTTGCGCGGAGCAACCGTTACCGCCCTATGGCTGCTGCTGCCTGGGCTCCATCGACCTGACACGTTTCATTGATCAACCTTTCCAGAAAAAGGCACGTTTTGACAAAGTGGCCTTCGCCGAAGTCGCCCGCGTGGCGACCCGCATGCTGGACAACGTGTTAGACGTGACCGTATGGCCCCTGCCACAACAACAGGAAGAGGCCCGCAGCAAACGTCGCGTGGGCCTTGGGTTCACAGGGCTGGGTGATGCACTGGTCATGCTCAACTTGCGCTATGACACGCAAGCGGCCCGTGACATGGCCAAAGAAATCTCTGAGTTGATGCGGGACACCGCGTATGAGGCCTCCATTGAACTCGCCCGAGAACGGGGCGCGTTTCCTCTTTTCAACGCCGACCTTTACCTCAGCGCCCAAACCTTTGCCTCGCGCCTGCCCCCCGCCTTGAAGGACCGAATCAAGGCGCAGGGTCTGCGCAACTCCCACCTGTTGTCCATCGCCCCGACGGGCACCATCAGTCTGGCGTTTGCAGACAATGCCAGCAACGGCATTGAACCGGCCTTTAGCTGGAGCTACACCCGCAAAAAACGCATGGTGGATGGCAGCTTCAAAGAATACGCCGTGGAAGACCATGCGTGGCGCCTTTATCGTCACCTGTATGGTGAGTCCGCCCCGTTGACACCCGCCTTCGTCACCGCGCTGGAGATGAGTGCCCAGGCCCATGAGGCCATGGTGGCGGCCGTGGCGCCGTTCATTGACACCGCTATTTCCAAGACTGTCAACGTGCCGGCAGACTATCCCTATGCCGACTTCCAGCACTTGTACATGGAGGCGTGGCAATCGGGCTTGAAAGGTCTGGCCACCTACCGTCCGAATTCTGTGCTGGGGTCAGTTCTGAGCCTGACCCCCAGCACCGCAGCCACTGCACCGTCTTTGCACATCGACGGTGCCAACCAGCGACTGGCGCTGGATCGACTGCCTTCCCCTGTGCTGTCCTCCTTGCGCTGGCCGAGCCGGCCTGAACTGCCGGGCGGAAACCCGGCATGGACCTTCATGGTTAACCACCCCTTCGGTAACTTTGCGCTGTTCGTTGGCGAGTTAGCGCCTGAAGAAGGCGGCGCGCCAAAACCGTTTGAGGTCTGGGTCAACGGCACGGATCAGCCGCGCGGCTTGGGCGCGCTGGCCAAAACCCTGTCTATGGACTTGCGCACCAACGACCCCGCCTGGTTGCAACTGAAGCTAGATGCTTTGGCGACCGTCGCAGAAGAGCACTCCTTTGAAATGCCCTTTCCGCCGCACGGCGAGAAGCGATTGTTCCCAGGCGTCGTCGCCGCCACAGCAGCGGTCATTCGCTGGCGCTGCGATCAACTTCGGGCCCTGGGCAAAGAATCCAAACTGCCAACGCCTGTCATGGACGCTATGTTCAGCCAGGGCGAGCCGCAAACGGGCCCATCCGGCACCCTGGCCTGGTCTGTGGACGTGGACAACCCCGCCACCGGAGAGTCCTTCACGGTCACCCTCAAAGAGGTCAACCTTCAGGGTCAGGACGGTGCTGTTGTCACCCGACCTTGTGCCGTGGGCTTTTCAGGCAACTACCCCCGAGCCATGGATGGTTTGGCGCGCTTGTTGTCTTTGGATATGCGAGTAATCGATCCGGCCTGGATTGGCATGAAGCTGCGCAAGCTGCTCAACTATGCAGAGCCGCTGGGTCACTTCATGGCCTTTGTGCCCGGCCTGCCTAATGCCGAGCGCCGCCAGCAAACCTGGCCCTCAACCGTGGCTTACATTGCGCGTCTGATTATTCACCGCTACGCCATGCTGGGCGTGTTGGATGAACAGGGATTTCCGCTGCGGGACATGGGTGTTTTGGACACACCGAAAGATCAAGCGACTCCAACCACCATGGCCGGCAAAGCCTGCCCCGAGTGTGGCAACCCCACTGTTATCCATAAGGACGGCTGCGACTTCTGTACCGCGTGTGGCTATGTCGGGCAATGCGGCTAGCGCCACAAAAAGAAACAGGGCCAAAGGCCCTGTTGATTGACGCTGGGCGGTGCTTAGGTGCGTACGACCAAGACCGGAAGTTTCGTGTGGGACAAAACAGCTTGCGTCACGCTGCCCAGCACCAGCTTTTCCAAACCACTGCGACCGTGCGACCCAATGACGATCAAGTCCGCCTGCGAGGACTCTGCTTTTTGGACGATGCCGCGCCAGGCATTGTTGGACTCAACAATGGCGGTGTCTACCTCAACGTCGGCGGCTTTAAAAACGGCCTTTGCCGACTTGATGGCTGCGTTGGCCTCCGCACTTGCAGCACTCAGGTACTCGGCTTGGCCATAGGCAAAGTCGGTACCAACACCTGTAAATGGGTAGGGGTCGATGACAAAAATGGCGGTGACCTGACTGCCAAAGGCTTTGGCCAGGCCAATCGCTTTGTCAACGGCCAATTGCGAGGTTGCAGAGCCGTCGATCGGGACGAGGATGTGTTTGAACATAGTTTTTCTCCTTTGATTTGAATGTGCCCAGTGTCGGATTGAACTTTGCATCAATCCTTGACCAGAATCAAGCTATTGAAAGTCATCCTGAAAACCGAAGCCTCGCGCCCGTCCGACAATTGCCTCACGACGGACCAAGGCGAGGGCCTGATGCCCATGGTCGGATTGATCGTTCCACGGCCCACATGGGCGGTCTGGCGCCAATTGAATGTGGCGCCTCACCAAAAAATAACATCTCAAACCAAATTACACGATTGTCACTTTTGAAAAAAGATTCCAACTTGGGGCATCGACCCTACGAAGATGTCCAGGCTTTGCTCACCGGCACCTTGTTCATCGCCTTTGGCGTGCTCATGTTTGGGCATGCCGGGCTGTTGACCGGCGGGACCGCTGGCATTGCATTTTTGATTCACTACGAAACAGGCTGGAATTTTGGTTTGGTCTTTTTCCTGATTAACCTGCCGTTTTATGGGCTGGCCTGGAAACGCATGGGCCCTGTTTTCACTTTCAAAACGTTTGCCGCCGTTGGCCTGCTGTCTCTGTTTGTGAACCTGCTGCCCTATCTAATCAGTTTCCAAGCCCTCTCAGCCCCGTTGGCCGCCGTGCTGGGCGGTTTGTTGATGGGCAGTGGCATGCTCATGCTATTTCGCCACCGGGCCAGTCTGGGTGGCTTTAATGTGCTGGTGTTGTATTTGCAAGAGCGATTTGGATGGCGTGCCGGGCGGGTCCAGATGGCGTTTGACTGCGCCATTGTGTTGTGCTCGTTCGCCGTGGTCAGCTGGCAGCAGGTGGCGCTGTCCATCCTCGGCGCGGTGGTAATGAACCAAACCCTGGCAACCAACCACCGGACCGGACGCTACATGACGTTGTGAAACCCTGGCAAAGGCTGTCGCCTTGGCAACCTATGACCTCACTGCATGGCGATAGCATCTTCAGGTCCCTTTTCTGGAGCTTTCTATGCCGACCTTGACCACTTTGACCAACCACCAGATTCGTCTGGCCTCCCGCCCTGTGGGTCTGCCCACCGCAGCCAACTGGCAATTCACCGACGAACCCGTCAAGCAACCGGGCGAGGGGGGCGTGCTGTTGCAGACCTTGGCGTTGTCACTGGATCCAGCCATGCGCGGTTGGATGAACGAGGGCAAAAGCTATATTCCGCCGGTTGGCATTGGCGAGGTGATGCGCGCCGGTGGCGTTGGCAAAGTCATTGCTTCCAGCAACCCAGCCTTTTCCGTGGGCGACTATGTCAGTGCTGGTTTTGGCGTGCAGGAGTACCTGACATTGGAGCAATCTGACTTCAAGCGCAGCGGCCTGGTCAAGATTGACTTGCGCATGGGCACATTGACCCAGTGGCTCAATGTACTGGGCATGCCCGGCATGACGGGCTACTTTGGTTTGATGGATGTGGGCCAGCCCAAGGCGGGTGAAACCGTGGTGGTGTCCGGTGCTGCTGGCGCCGTGGGACAGACCGTGGGGCAAATGGCCAAGCTCAAGGGCTGCCGCGTTGTGGGCATTGCCGGTGGTGCCGCCAAGTGCGAATGGGTCATCAAGGAACTGGGGTTTGACGCCTGCATTGATTACAAAGCCGGGCCCAACGCCGTGCGCGACGGACTGAAGGAACACTGCCCCAAAGGCGTTGACATCTACTTCGACAACGTCGGCGGCGAAATACTGGACGCGGTGTTGGCCCGCATCACTCGCGGCGCTCGCATCATCATTTGCGGTGCCATCAGCCAATACAACAATACGACTGCCGTGCAAGGCCCAAAAAACTACCTGAGCTTGCTAGTGAACCGTGCGCGCATGGAAGGCATTGTGGTCTTTGACTATGCCGACCGCTACCACCTGGCAGTGGCTGAGATGGCCGGCTACCTGAAAGACGGCCGCATGAAGAGTAAAGAAGATGTGGTGAAAGGGTTGAACAACTTCCCAGAGGCGCTGAACAAGCTGTTTTCGGGCGAGAACTTTGGCAAGTTGGTTCTCGAAATCGCAGACGCTTGATACTCAGGACTGCTATCTAATAGATAGCGCACTACGCACAAAGAATAAGGGCCCATCCCACATTTCCCTCAAAAGAAGGAAGCGGAACGGGCCCTTGTCTTTCCCGACTGCCGTTTAGGCGGCAGAGGGCAGCAAGAAGTCTTTGCTGATGTGCGCAGCCAAATCGTTGACGCGGTCCAGGAACTGGGTCAGGTAGGCGTCCAAGCCGGTTGCCAA
>JBBKVN010000193.1:0-7637 GCA_037968455.1 Rhodoferax sp. | reverse complement strand
GTACCCATTTTCAGCCGCTTTGTAGTCCTTTCGAGCAATGGCTCCATCAGCCAGGTAGAGCAGGAAGGCCGCGTCTTTTGCATGGTCCTTTTGCCAAGATGCAGAAAACTTCTCTGCATCTGCTGTTTTGTTGGAGGCCAGCAATACGGAGTGCAGTTTGATCGCCAACTCGGGCGACGCGACTTTGGAGAGGCCTTCGCGGTACGCAGCGGCAGCACCACTCCAATCTTTCTGAGCCGCATTGATATCACCCTCCAGCACATACCCTAGCGCGTCTTTTGGGGATTGCTTTTGCATGCTTCGCGCGGTAGTCACTGCGTCTTTGTAATTTTTCCCATCGACATTCAGCATGATGGTGCCCCGCTGGGCTTGCTGTAGGTCGGGCTTGATCTCAAGGGCTTTTCGCAAGCTAGCGGCTGCCGAGACTTTGTCCTTGGCAGCCATATGAACGTCAGCCAAGCGCATGTGGGGTTGCGGCGAATGGGGTTGCAAGACAACCAATTTATTAAAGGTGGACACCGCTTGGTTGAACTCCCCGGCGACTTGCTGGGCACGCCCCAAGGCATCCAACATTTGAACGCTGTCAGGCAGCGCCGTCACTCCCTCTTGCGCAGCCGCTGTGGCCAGGCGAGCATCCTTGTTGCGCAGGTGATAGTCAACCAGCATCAATCTCGGTCCGACATTGGTCGGATTGACCGTGATGGCTTTGCCAATTGCTTTGACCACGTCTTCCTTGCTAGCACCAGATCGCGCAGCCAACTCAGCCAAGGCAAGCAACGCCTGACTGCTTTTCGGGTCCTTGCTCACCAACGCTTCAAAACGCTTTCTAGCATCCTCAGGCTTCTTTTCCATCAAATCCAGCGCAGCGAGGCTGGCCACGGCTGGAAAAAAGAGTGGATCTATCTCAACAGCCCGTTCGAAACTCGCGCGTGCGCCAGACGAATCGCGCTTGGCTAGCAATGTTCTGCCCCTCAAAACCGCAGCAAGGGGTTTGCCAGGTTGCTTCTTTTCTATGCCATTGATGGCCTTTAGTGCTTTGTCATAGTCTTGCCGCCGTAGGTGAGCGCTAACCAGCGCCATGTCAGCGGTCGTGCCCGTGTCAGTGGCGGCTATGTCTTGGAGTTCGACAAATGCAGAATCAACGGCACCGCCCATTAAGTGGGTAATGGCCAAAGAGGTTCGTTTTCGGGCATCTTTGGGCGCCTTCTCGGCAGCTTTGGCAAAGTATTCTTCTGCTTTGGCAATGTCTCCGCTCAGCAAATAGGTTTCACCGGCAATAGAGAGCAACTCTGGATCCACGTTGTCCCGATTCAGGCCTGGCAACAGCGTCTCAAGGGCTTTTGCCGTTTGTCCTGAACGCAGGTAGGTCACGACCAAAAACCGTCGAGCCACCGGGAGATCGGGGACCAGTTGAAGCGCCCTACTCAAATGGACTTCAGCTTGAACAGGGGAGTTGAGTTGCAACTCCACCGCGCCGGCCAGTTGAAGGGCCTGTACATTGGTCGGAACTGCGAGCAATACCTGCTGCAGCAGCACTCGCGCCTGTTTTAGGTCCTTCTGTTGATACGCGAGTGTCGCTTGAAGAAATTTGGTCTGCGGATGATTGGCCGCAAACGCTTTCATCGAGTCGATTTGCTTACTGGCATCCTCAAGTTTTCCCAGTTGCAACAGAAGCGTCGTCACGGCGGCCTGTGCCGCCAAGAAGTCCGGTTTGAACTCAACTGCTTTCAGGTAGGCAGCCAGAGCCCCATCACGTTGGTTTTGAGCGTACAACAGCAAGTCGCCCTTGAGCTTCCAGGCGTCAAAACTCTTCGGTGACTTTGAAATGACCTCATCCACGATGGTCATGGCCCCGTCAAAATCCCGCTGGCTGGCCAATTGCCGGGCACGCACCAAGAGCGCTGGCGCATAACCGGGATCCGCCAGAAGCGCGGCATTAAGAGCGTTTTGCGCGAGTTCGGCTTTTCCCTGCGCTCCATAGGCCGCAGCGAGAAGCGTTTGCATGTTTGCCACCTCAGTGGGTTCCGTCAGGATAACAGCGGAGAACTCATCCGTGAGCTTCTTGGTCTGTCCTTGAGCCAAAAGCGACTCGGCCAACTTCGGCGCGACCTGATCGAGGGGGTACTTCAAATCCAGCGCTTTTCGCAACTCGGTCTCAGCGCCAACCGGGTCTCCACCCGCAAGCAGGGAAGATCCCAGGAGAAACCGGGCTTCTGGCAGGCTGGGATCTGCTTGAAGCGCATTTTTGATCTGGATCACCGCAGCCTTGCTGTCGTTCTTTGCCAGATAGTCCTTGGCCGAAGCGATCAAATCCTCCGGCTTCTCACTACAACTAATAAGAAGCAACGAAACCAATAGCGTTGAAAGAACCGCCTTGACTGGACGCTTTTTAATAATCATCTTTAATCCCTGAAATTCACTTGGTTGGCTGGACGATTCCGGCAACCTGACACAACTATTTCAACCCGAGCTTATGCATCAGGTCATATAGGGTTGGCCGACTAACACCTAATAGTTCTGCGGTTTTTACAATATTCCCGTTGACCCGACCCATCGCTTTCACAATGGCCCGCTTTTCGGCCTCGTCACGAATTACACGCAGTTCCATCACATCATCTTCTTGATCAATCGCAATGTTTTTCAATCCCAAATCAAGACTAGAGATTTGGTTTCCATCCGCCATGATCGTGGCACGCTTGATGCAATTCTCCAGTTCTCGAATATTGCCAGGCCAACCATACTGCTCAATTGTCCTCACCGCTGACTCTGCCAGCGTCATGGTGGATCGATTCTGCTCCTGCGAGAAGCGCCGCACAAATGCATGCGCTAGTAACGCGGCGTCGCCAATTCGGTCTCGCAAAGGGGGAATGTCAACTACGATCTCGGCCAGTCGATAGTACAAATCCTCCCGGAATCGGCCATCGCTGGTTTGCTCGCTCAGATTCTGGTGAGTCGCACAGACCACACGAACGTCAACAGGAATTTCTTGACGGCCACCCAAACGCTCAATCGTCCTTTCCTGCAAAAATCGCAACAACTTAGCTTGCAACGAAAGTGGCAAGTCACCAATTTCATCCAGCATGAGTGTGCCGCCGTTGGCCGTCTCGATCTTGCCCAATGTTGTTTTCGCAGCGCCCGTATAAGCGCCTTTTTCATAGCCAAAAAGCTCGCTCTCAAGCAGGTTTTCAGGAATGGCGGCACAGTTGATTGCCACAAACTTTCCAGCCCGCCTGGACGAAGCATGATGCAGTCCCCGCGCCAGTATTTCCTTTCCCGTACCACTTTCCCCCAAAAGCAACACTGTGGCATTGCTACTGGCAACCTTTTCTATCGTGCGGCAAACCCGCATCATCTCTGGATCTCGCGTCACCAGGCCCGACAACGATTCCGGTTGGTGCACTTCACGTAGCCTGCGGTTTTCCGCTTGCAGCTCAAACAACCTGAATGCCCTCTCGACAGTCAAGTTCAGAAGATCGGGCTCGAAGGGCTTGGCAAAGAAATCATAAGCACCCATGGCAATGGCGCGCAAAGCATTTTCCTGGTCATTCTGACCTGTTAAGACGATTACCTTGATGTCGGGGTCTATAGCAATGATTTGCTCAAGTAGTCGAAATCCTTCGGACACCGAGTCAGCATCTGGAGGCAAACCCAAATCCATGGTGACCACCGCAGGTTGGCTCTTTCGCAATTGAACCAGCGCGCTTTCTCGATCATTCGCCGTGACCGAATCGAAACGATCCAGTGACCACTTGATCTGTTTTTGCAATGCGAGATCGTCTTCAACTATCAACAAAGAGCGAGATTTTTCAACGGTCATGGCACGCTCTTGGTGTGAAGGTCAGATTCCTTCTGGGTTTCAAACAGTGGCAACTGAATAATGACAGTTGTCCCCACATTGGACTCACTCTGCACGTCAATTCGGCCCCCCAACTCCTGGACATACTGGAAGCTTTCATACGCACCAATGCCCATGCCAGCTTGCTTTGTTGTTTGAAACGGTTTGAACAAACGATTTTTCACAAAATCTGGCGTCATCCCTTGCCCGGTGTCACCAACCAAGATTTGAGCCTGTCCGTTGGACCGGTCGAGAGTTAGCCAAACACGCCCGCTTGCGTCGGTTGCATCAAAAGCATTTTGCACTACATGGCCAATCACTCGCTCCAGTCGCTCTTCATGACCTCTTGCCAAAACGGCATCCTTGATCTCAACCTCAAGTACACGGTCACGGCGCAAGGCGGTAGCTGAAATCCGCTTTGCAATTTCTTCGAGATTCACACCAAACACCGCTCCCGGTGGTGTCGCCCCCTCTCGAAGTTGAAGCATCAATTGCCGCATGCGATCCAAAGAATTGTCAACCGTGGCAAGCATGTCCTGCTGAAACTCCGGGTTGCCGCTCAAGCGCTTGGCATTTTTCGTCATGAGCGAAAGTTGGGTGACGATGTTTTTCAGGTCATGTACGACAAATGCCGACATTCGATTGAATGAATCGAACTTTCGAACCTCAAGCAAAGCCTCCGTTGCCTGCATTTGTGCAAGAAAACTTGCCGCTTGCCGGCCCGCTGTCTTGAGTAAATCATTGATCTCCCAGTTGACGTCAATGTGCGTTCTGGGGCTGGCCAGTACCACAAACCCAATGAGATCATCTCCTACCAACAAAGGTACCACTAGCCAAGCCGGCCCCGAATTACGCAACCAATCGGGCAGCGCCAACTCCCCATAGCGCCGAGGAAATGACCGGAATTCCTCCAAATTGACGACCCAACCGCTGTTCGCCAAAAATTGACAAAGTGGAGAGGAAATCTCCACTTGATCATTCGCTGCAGGGAAATTCCAGTGCGCCACTTGGGTAACCTGGGCGCGCTCCTTGTCGCGCATCCACAATGCACCACCGGGACTCTCCAGCATATCTGCCAGACCACGCACCACCTGCTGCCCCATCGCTTGGGGAGAGTCCCTCAATGCCAAGGCATTGGTGAATCGAAGCCATTCTTCGCGATAGTCGTAACGATATCGAAAAAAATGTTTCCCAACCGTGACTCGGAGTTTCGCTCTCATTGAACCTGACAGCGCCAAAACCATGAGGGTAATCAAAGCGAGGAACACCAGTCCAAGTTGAAGTGCCCGCCCCCAATCGCCACCAAAATAGCGAACGTAGTAACCGACGCCTGAAATAAAGAGCAGATAAAGCCCAGCAATCAACAGGGTCGCCGACTGAAAAGCCACTTTAGGAGATAAACGAACTTTTTGAATCCAGTCAGACCGCCGTGTGCTCGAAAGCAGCAACAACGGGGCGACCAAGGCATGTATGGCTCCCCGAATATTCAAGGCATCTTGATCCAAGCTACTGAATAGAACCGCTTGAGAAAAGATGTACAAATCAAATAGAAACGCACCCGCCAGTCCCAGGCAAAGTGGTTTCAGGTTCCAACGGGAGTCTTCCTCAACGTTCCTAAAAACCTGTTCAAGCAAGACCATGCCAAAAACGGACTGTGCCATCGAACTGAACAGCATCAGACGGGAAGCGTCTCCCGCGTGATCCAAGCCAAACCAGGACATCAGTACTGAAAGCCAGGCGAAACCTACAAGAACAACCGCGACCGACTCCATCCGGCGAAATCCACCCGACATCCGCTGATTTCCACCAAGCCGATACAAAGCAAGTAGAAAGGCAAACCAGGCCCCATAACGAAACATGTCGGCCAATGCACTGACCAACCAATAAACGGGCTCTCTCGTCCATACCAGCGCAAGACCGGCCCCCCCCCAAACTACGGTGGCGCCCACTGCTACCAACAGCAGAACCTTGGGTCGCTCTCGCGGGGCACTCACATAACCCAACTGAAGTAGTCGCAAAACAAACGCCAGATAGGTGATTCCAACCAGACCGAAACTCCACGCCGTCAGGGGCATACTAGTGCGCCCCCCAACCCATCAGTACGACACCTACGGTTTCAAAAATAACGACCAAATCCAAAAGCAATGAATGGTTCTTTACGTAGTAAAGGTCGTACTGAAGTTTTTCTGCCGCATCTTCCACAGACGCACCATACCGGTAGCGCACTTGCGCCCAACCAGTCACGCCTGGCTTGATGCTTTGTCGAACAGCGAAGTAAGGAATCTCCTGGGTCAACTTGTCTACAAAATAGAGGCGCTCGGGTCTCGGCCCGACTAGGCTCATACTGCCGCCAAGCACATTAAACAACTGTGGTAACTCGTCGATTCTCAGTTTTCGAATAAATCGACCGACCTTAGTTACCCGGTCATCAGACGCAGCAGCCCACCTGGGTTGCCCATCCTCCTCCGCATCCGTTCGCATACTTCGAAATTTGATGACGTTGAACAATTGACCATTCAGGCCAACTCGTTCCTGGACATAAAAGATGGGCCCACGGCTCTCCACCCGAATGAGCACCCCGGTCACCACCATGACCGGGAAGGCCATCAAAATGAGAACCAACGCACATCCAATATCAAAAATGCGCTTGATAAGGGTTCGAATCCAACCTTGTGCAAAACCATCGCTAAAAATCAGCCAGCCGGCATTAACGGCATCAAGCCTGATTTGGCCCAGCGTTTTCTCAAAATGCGTCGCCAGATCAATGACCAACACACCTCTCAGCTTGCAGTCCAATAGCTCCCTCAAGGGCATGCTACCGCCTCGACGCTCAGATACTGCAACGACTATTTCGTCAACCCGTTCTTTTAGGACAATGTCTGTCAAAGACATTTCGGGCGTCAATATGCCCCAAGCTGAGACCTCCTCAAGAACATCACTCGGGCTGGCGTAATAGCCAACCAAGTCGACGTTCGGGTCAGCCGCCAGAAGCTTTTTCCCTGCTAGTTTGGCACGGGGACCTGCGCCAAATATCATGACACGACGCCGCATCTTGGAAAGACTAGTGCCGTGGTTCGCGTAAACCCTGTTCAATAGCATCAACGCAACGCCTAGCATCAGAATCAACAGGAATTCCTTTCCGTTTTCAACCTGCACGGGCGATAGACGGAAAACGCCATATGCCAGTGGAATCGAGAGGAAAAAAGACACGCCCGCTCTAGCTGATGAATAGAGCAAAGACCGGCCATTGAGTCGTTGATAAAACCCAAGACCCGTGTTGATCACGAAAATACCAAATGCCAATACAAAGGACGCGAACAATACACTTGAATAGTCTGATTTCGGATCCGAGATATTTCGCACTATGGCGATCATGAGAGTCGCTACAACCAGGGTTAGGTCTAGCAGTATCCTCAAAAGCGTCCGCTTGTGAAAATAGTGATTGAATATTTTTATCAAGAAACGTCCTTGTCCTTTTCTCCAGAATTATCGACAAACTTATGTCAACTTCATCTCATTGCACTGGGGTCAAGTTGAAAATACACGCCTCATCTTTCAAATCTCAACTTCGAACACTACATCCTGATATTAACTGCCGATCCCGCGTTCTACCGTTCATCCCAATTTTTAGTTGCCAGATTCGAACAGAACACGATCAGGTACAACAATAGAGCCACCCTGGGTGAATCCATCACGCTGCTTGCGACTCCCACGACCATGACAGAAAACAGGGACGCTGCCAAATAAGGGGAAATAGGTAGCCGACTGGCAGAGCCCACCACAAGACTCCAAGCCGCATGGA
>JBBKVN010000192.1:0-6025 GCA_037968455.1 Rhodoferax sp. | reverse complement strand
ACGCCTATTACCGCGAACTTCCGCGAAGGTCTGAACGTGTTGGAGTACTTCATCTCCACCCACGGTGCTCGTAAGGGTCTGGCAGATACCGCGTTGAAAACAGCCAACTCCGGTTACCTCACCCGTCGTCTGGTCGATGTGACACAGGATCTGGTGGTTACCGAGCAGGATTGCGGTACACATGCCGGTTACCTGATGCGCGCCATCGTCGAGGGTGGTGAGGTCATCGAGTCATTGCGCGATCGTATTCTGGGCCGTACGGCTGCCGAGGATGTGCTGCATCCAGAAAATCGCTCCGTTCTGGCCCCGGCTGGCGCCATGTTGGACGAAGACTTGATCGACGAGCTCGAGATTGCTGGCGCTGACGAGGTCAAAGTGCGTACCGCACTGACCTGTGAGACACGGTTCGGAATCTGCGCTCGTTGCTACGGTCGTGATTTGGGCCGGGGTGGCTTGGTCAATGGCGGTGAAGCGGTTGGTGTGATCGCTGCCCAGTCCATTGGAGAGCCAGGGACACAGTTGACGATGCGGACCTTCCACATCGGTGGTGCTGCGTCACGCGCTGCCATCGCCTCTAGCGTGGAAGCCAAGTCGAACGGCAATATTGGCTTCAACGCGACGATGCGCTATGTGACCAACGGCAAGAAAGAACTGGTCGTGATTTCCCGTTCCGGTGAAATCGTGATCCATGACGAACATGGTCGTGAGCGTGAGCGTCACAAGGTGCCTTACGGCGCAGTGTTGACGGTCAAGGCCGATCAGACCGTCAAGGCCGGTACGATCTTGGCCAACTGGGATCCGTTGACCCGTCCAATCATTACCGAGTTTGCTGGAAAAGCCCAGTTCGAGAATGTGGAAGAGGGCTTGACGGTTGCTAAGCAAGTTGACGATGTGACCGGACTGTCTACCTTGGTGGTTATTGACCCCAAGCGCCGCGGTTCAGCCAAAGTGATTCGTCCACAGGTCAAGTTGATCGATGCATCTGGCAACGAAGTCAAGATTCCTGGTACAGACCACTCAGTGACTATTGGCTTCCCGATTGGCGCCCTGGTTCAGGTGCGTGACGGACAGGATGTGAATCCTGGTGAAGTCTTGGCCCGTATTCCGATCGAAGGTCAGAAGACCCGAGACATCACCGGTGGTTTGCCCCGCGTGGCTGAGTTGTTTGAAGCGCGCTCACCAAAAGACAAGGGTGTCTTGGCGGAAATGACCGGTACGGTGTCCTTTGGTAAGGAGACCAAAGGCAAGATCCGCCTGCAAATCACAGATCCGGAAGGCGCTGTTTGGGAGGACTTGGTCCCCAAAGAGAAAAACATACTGGTACATGAGGGCCAAGTGGTCAACAAGGGCGAGAGTGTGGTGGACGGCCCGGCCGATCCGCAAGACATCCTGCGCTTGCTCGGCTCGGAAGAGCTGGCTCGCTACATCGTGGACGAAGTGCAGGACGTGTACCGTTTGCAAGGCGTGAAGATCAACGACAAACACATTGAAGTGATTGTTCGCCAGATGCTGCGCCGTGTGGTGGTCGAGGCTGCCGGTGATTCAACCTACATCAATGGTGAGCAGGTTGAGCGCTCTGAGATGCTGAATACCAACGACGCATTGCGCGCCGAGGGCAAGATCCCAGCCGTCTTCACCAACCTGTTGTTGGGTATCACCAAAGCATCCTTGTCCACTGACAGTTTTATCAGCGCCGCGTCCTTCCAGGAAACGACCCGAGTGCTGACCGAAGCTGCCATCATGGGCAAGCGCGACGAATTGCGCGGTTTGAAGGAGAACGTGATTGTGGGTCGTCTGATTCCCGCAGGCACGGGTATGGCCTACCACGAAGCTCGCAAGATCCGCGAAAACATGGACGACGCCGAGCGCCGAGCCATTGCCGAAGCCGAGGCCGCGGAGCTGGCGGGCGATGTGGAAGTCACTGAATCCAGCGAAGACGCCGCCAGCGAGTAAAGCTCACTAGCTATTAAAAATATAGCGCCCCAAGCCCTTTAATCGAGGGCTTGGGGCGTTTTTACTGGACCTTTCATATGAACGAAGTCGAGAAATCCATGGGTCCAGCCGGACTCCAAATTCCCTTGTGGCGGCAGTTGCAGGCCGTTGCAAGTGTGATCCAGTCCATTCGCGCTGGTGTATCTGGCACCGCAGCCATTGATCGAGTGCCTGTTGAGTTGCGGCCTGGCGTTCAAGCCCTCAGCTTTCACGTGCTTCGGGCGCTGGGGCGCGCCCAAGCGCTGCGGCAGATGTTGGCCAATCGACCGCCGTCGCAGCCCGTCGATGCCTTGCTGTGCACTGCGCTGGCATTGGTCTGGTCAGAAGCGAATGCACCTTATGAGGTGTTCACGTTGGTCAATCAGGCTGTGGAGGCTGCCAAGCGCACGCCCGCCACCAAGGCGCAAGCAAGTTTCATCAATGGTTGTTTACGCCGTTTCCTGCGTGAACGAGAAAGTCTCGTCGCACAAACCGACTCCAATCCGGTTGCGGTTTGGAACCACCCTCAGTGGTGGATCGACCGATTGAAAAAGGAGCAGCCTGAGCACTGGCAAGCTATCTTGACGGCCAACAACCAGCAAGCGGCCATGACGCTTCGAGTGAATCGCCGGCAATCCTCTCCCGCCGACTACTTGGACAAGTTGAAATCCGTAGGGCTCGATGGGGTCGAGACAGGAGAGGGCGGTGTCACTCTGGTTCAGGCGAAGCCAGTACATCAGCTGCCAGGATTTTCCAGTGGAATGGTGTCGGTTCAGGATGGTGCCGCGCAAATGGCCG
Source organism: Rhodoferax sp. (assembly GCA_037968455.1). Lineage (GTDB taxonomy): Bacteria > Pseudomonadota > Gammaproteobacteria > Burkholderiales > Burkholderiaceae_C > Rhodoferax. The sequence continues at coordinate 3,256 of JBBKVN010000192.1, read as the reverse complement.
CCCCCTTGCTATTGAGTGACCTGCAGCCGGCAGGATCTGTGCTGAAGGTGTTGGATGCCTGTGCGGCGCCCGGCGGGAAAACCGCTCACTTGCTTGAATATGCTGATTGCGACGTGACCGCGCTAGATGTTGATGCCGCCCGATGTGAACGAATTCACCAGACACTGGCTCGGGTAGGCCTTCAGGCCCGAGTTCGTGTCTCGGATGCTGGCAAGCCCGCTGATTGGTGGGATGGTCAACTGTTTGATGCCATTTTGCTTGATGCGCCGTGCTCGGCCTCCGGCATTGTGCGGCGCCATCCGGACGTGCGCTGGCTGCGCAGGGAGACGGACATCGCTCAATTGGCTCAAATTCAAGCGCGCCTATTGAAGACCCTTTGGGCCTTGGTCAGACCGGGTGGTCGCCTGCTCTACTGCACCTGTTCGGTGTTTCAGGCTGAAGGGGATGGTCAGATCAAAACGTTCCTTGCACACAACAAAGAGGCATCATTGCTGCCATCTCCTGGACATTTACTGCCCCAACATGGGCGAAACAAGGATTTGGTCCCGGACAATGGACGCAGTGATCATGATGGCTTTTATTACGCATTGCTTGAGAAAAGGGCGAGTTAACCTCATCAGGATGTTGGTGGGGTTTGGTTTTGCCTTTGTGGTGGGCCTGCCGTCACTGGCCCAATCACCAACACCTGAGGTCACGCAGTTGCGCGTGGACAAGGGAGATGACTCGCTGGTTCTGTCAGCGCGGCTGAAATTCGAGCTGCCAGACGCTGTTGAAGATGCGTTGCTCAAGGGCGTTGCCATGATATTTGTTGCCGAAGCAGGTATCTTGCGCGAGCGCTGGTATTGGTCAAGCAAGAAGATCGGCAGTGTTGAGCGTCACATGCGGCTTGCCTATCAGCCGCTAACGCGTCGTTGGCGCCTCTCGGTTGCCTCTGGACAAATTACAAGCAGTGGCTTGGCTATGGCCTTGAATCAAAATTTTGACTCCTTGCCAGAGGCACTGGCCGCCATTCAACGTATTTTCCGTTGGAAAATCATCGATATCGCAGCGCTTGAACCTGACCAACGCTATCAACTTGATTTTCGGTTTCGACTCGACTCATCTCAACTCCCTCGGCCGCTGCAAATCAATGCTTTCGGGCAAACAGACTGGGACATTGCCGTTGAAGTCAATCAGCCTTTGGTGTGGGAGTCCGTAAAGTGAGCCCGAGCGAGGCACCGCCGCCGCCGATGCGCCAATCATGGCGCAAACTCAGGTCGTTGCGCTGGGCCGTTGGTGTCGGACTATCTACCATGGCCGCCATTGGGTTGGTCCTGTTGTTCTTGTTGACGCAGGCCACCACCAATCGCGAGATGTACGAGCGCAACTACGCTCAGCTGTTTGGCCTCAACATGGTGGTTGCCGGCTTCCTGCTGCTGGTCATCGGATGGATCATTTATCGCCTGATTAAACGTCTTCGCCAGGGAAAGTTTGGCAGTCGTTTGCTGGTCAAGTTGGCCGCCATTTTTGCGCTGGCAGGCTTTGCGCCGGGTGTGTTGATCTATGTGGTCTCCTACCAGTTCGTTTCGAGGTCCATCGAAACATGGTTTGACGTCAAAGTGGAAGGGGCCCTGAACGCCGGCATCAACCTGGGTCGTGTCACCCTGGAGGCGCTATCCACCGACCTGAGTGGCAAGGCTCGCGTTGCAGCGGGGCAGCTGGTGGACACTCCCGATATCAGTGTTGCGCTTCAACTTGAGCGGGCCCGAGAGCAGGTCGGGGCCAATGACATGGTTCTCTGGAGTGCATCGGGAAGCCTCATCGCTGCCGTTGGACAGTCCCGCTATACCCTCAACCCTGAGCGACCCAGTCCACAACAATTTCGCAATGTTCGAGCTCAACGAATCATCACGTGGATTGATGGCTTGGACGATGATGTCGTCCCGGTGAGCGGAGGGCAGGCCAGCATCAAAGCCCTGGTGCTGGTCTCAAGCAATAGTCTGGGTTTGACAGGAGGCACTCGCTTTCTTCAGGTCTCACAGGCATTGCCGGAGACCTTTGTCACCAATGCACTGGCAGTGACACAGGCCAATCGCGAGTACCAGGAGCGCGCCTTGGCTCGCGACGGCCTGCGGCGCATGTACATCGGCACCTTGACGCTCAGCCTGTTCCTGGCCGTCTTTGGTGCGGTCTTGCTGGCCGTTGTCCTGGGCAATCAGATCGCTCGCCCCTTGCTACTTTTGGCGGACGGAGTAAGCCGGGTCGCAGCCGGCGACTTGACCCCCAAGGTCTCATTGCAAGGTCGCGATGAGCTGGACGGCCTAACGCGCTCGTTTGCAGACATGACGCAGCAATTGGCGGACGCCCGACAGGCCGTGCAAGTCAGCATGAAGCAAGTGAACGAGTCCCGCGCCAACGTACAAACCATTCTGGACAACTTGACGGCAGGCGTGATGGTGCTGAGCGCCGAGGGAGTCATTCTGTCGTCCAACCCCGGTGCCACGCGCATTCTCCGGCTTCCACTTGCCGCTTATGAAGGCCAAAATTTGGCTCAAATAGAGGCGCTAGAGCCCTTTGGGTCGAGTGTTCAGGCTCAGTTTGATTCTTTCTTGGGGGCCCGCAGCCAGCACAACCTCGATCATTGGCAAAAATCGTTTGAACTGGGCAACGCCGCGGCAGAGTTGACTGGCCGGCAGGCCGACGATGCCATTATTCTTGTCGCCCGAGGGGCGGAGTTGCCAGGCGAGAAGCGACTCCTTGTGTTTGATGACATCTCCGAAATTGTGTCCGCGCAGCGGGCCCAGGCGTGGGGTGAGGTGGCCAGGCGACTTGCCCATGAAATCAAGAATCCGCTGACTCCAATTCAGTTGTCCGCGGAGCGACTTGAAATGAAGTTGTCCGGCAAAGTTCCCCCGCACGAGCAGGCCATTCTCACCAAATCCGTCAAAACCATCGTGGATCAGGTCGATGCCATGAAACGACTTGTGAACGAGTTTCGGGACTACGCGCGACTCCCGGCGGCAGAATTAAAACCAATGGACCTCAATTTGCTTATATCGGAAGTTTTGCAGCTGTATGCAGCGGATACACCCTTGGTGCCGGTGACCACTGAACTGGACCCGTTGGCGCCGCTGATTGTTGGTGACGTTCAACAAATCCGTCAGGTATTGCATAACTTGCTTCAAAACGCACAAGACGCAACCGAGTCGGCGGACTTGCTCAAGCCCGGGCAGGGGGTTGTTGTCCAAACCCAATGGCTCGCCAACGCGGACTCTGT
>JBBKVN010000191.1:0-4137 GCA_037968455.1 Rhodoferax sp. | reverse complement strand
GAAGTGTCACAGCGCCTGCGCCGCGTGCTGAGAAGTTCTGACGTGGTGTGCCGCTTGGGGGGTGATGAGTTTCAGGTGCTGTTGCCAAGCGTGGACAGTGTGGAGATTGCCGTGAGTGTGGCGCAATCCATTCGTGCCGCCATTGAAGCGCCTTTTGAGATCGGTGCGCAGCAGGTGCGCATTGGCTGTTGCATTGGTGTCAGTTGTTACCCGGACGACGGTGTCACATCCAGCGACCTGACCAAACACGCGGACACCGCCATGTACCGGGCCAAGGAGTTGGGCCGCAACCATGTCCAGCTCTACACCCCTGCGTTGTCCGCCAAATTGCGCGCACGGTTGGCGATTGAAAGTGATTTGCGTGATGGCATCGAGCGGGGCGAGTTGCGACTGTATTTTCAACCCCAATTCGACCTGAAGACCCGGCAGCTTCGCGGCGTGGAGGCCTTGGTGCGATGGCAGCATCCCACGCGGGGGTTGATCGCACCAGGGGAATTCATTGCCGTGGCAGAGGAGTGCGGCCTGATCTCTGCAGTCACCGATTGGGTTCTGGGGGCCAGTCTGGCTGCCTTTGCGACTTTGAGGGCCACTGTGCCCGCGGCGCGGTTGGCGGTCAACGTCTCCGCACGAGAATTTATCGACCCCGAGCGCATGATTGAGCGCATCCTGACTCCATTGCGGGCGAGTGGCTTGCCCTTTGACTGCCTCGAGTTGGAGATTACCGAGTCCGTGTTGGTTCAGCATGCGGCATCGGTCCGGCAGGTATTTGAGGCGGTGCGGGCGCAGGGCGTTGGGACGGCGCTGGACGATTTTGGAACCGGATTTTCGTCACTGAGCCATCTGCTGGATCTGCCGATTGACGTGCTGAAGATTGACCGTTGTTTTGTCACGGGGATGCAGGACAACCCCCGCAAGCAAGGCATTGCCAGTGGCATCATCAGCATGGCCCGTAGCCTAGGTTTGATCTGCGTGGCCGAAGGCGTGGAGACCCGCGCTGAGCTGGATTGCCTGACGGCAATGGACTGCCAGGTGGTGCAGGGCTATCTGCTGGCCCGACCGGCGCCTGTGGGTGACATCGCGCTCATTTGGACGGACACCCAGATGGACTGAATTCGTTCTACGCCGCAGCATTTAAGGCGGGGAAGGCGACGGGTGATGCAGCACGTAGGCATTACGGCCCTGGCGTTTGGCTTGGTACATCGCCTGATCGGCATGCTTGGTCAGCGTTTGGGCGTCCTCCCCTCCTTCGGGATGAATCGCGATGCCAATGCTGCTTGAAGTCTGCACCTGCACGTTGCCCAACTCAAAGGGCAGCGCCAGCGCTGAGACGATGCGTTGCGCCACCATGGCCGCTTCTTCCGGCGAGGACAGTTCCGCCAACACAATCACAAACTCGTCCCCACCAATGCGTGCCAGCGTGTCACTGGTTCGCAGGCATTCCTGCAAACGAGTGCCGACGGCCCGCAGCAAGGCGTCGCCCACGTCATGTCCGTGGGTGTCGTTGATGGTTTTGAAATGGTCCAGATCAAGGTACATCAGCCCTGCCTTGGCCTGGTGGCGCCGAGCCAGGGCCAAGGCCTGGTCCAGCCGGTCTGCCAGCAACAGGCGGTTGGCCAGTCCAGTCAGCGGGTCCAAAAAGGCAAGTGAGCGCAGATTGGCCGCTTCGTGCAGATGCTCCGTGATGTCGCGCACGGCCAGGACCAAGCCCGTGGGCTGGGACTGGTCGTCAAGAATCGGGGTGGCGGAGAATTCGAGTTGCCTATCTGACCCCGGCAAACGCGTCACCCAGTGCTGTTCATGCGTCCGGTCGACGGCGTTGAAGTCGTTCAGGTCCGGCCAATCAGGACCGGGGCTGGCCTGGTGAAACAGCAGGGTCAGCAGGGCCTGGTTGACCAGCGCCGATTCGGGCTGGCGCAACCAGTCGGATGCGGCATGGTTGCAACGCAGCACCGTGAGGTCGGGAGCCAGGCGAAACAAGGGAATGGTTACCGCGTCGAAGGTGCTGCGCAGCTCATGCGCAGCCAGGTTGAGCGACGCGATTTCGTCGTCCAGGCGCCAGGTCAGTTCGTCAAACGTGCGGGCCAGGGCGCCAATTTCATCTTTTCGCTTCACGAAGCGGTGCAGCAACTTGCCAGGCGCACGGGGGTGTTGGTGCCCCGGGCGGGGTGGCAGTCTCTCGCAGACGTTCAGTGCCGCTCTTTGAAGCTTGGCAATCGGCCGGCCCAGTTGGCGCGACACCCAAAAGCTCAGCAATATGGCCAGCAGCCAGGCGCCACCCGCGATGGCAATCATGACCTGGCGACTCTGACGCATGGGGGCAAGCGCTTCACCTTGTGGCATTTGTGCAACCACCAGCCAGCTGCTGTCGGGCACGGCCCGAACGCCCATCAGCATCGGTACGCCGCGGGAATTCACGGTCTCGCCCACCCCCTCAAACCCGTTGACGCCTTGATCGAGCAAGGCGTTCGTCCCCACAGGAACATCGCGCTTGAGCACTCGCGCCGGGTCAGGGTGAGAAATCATCAGCCGGGTCAGTCGGTCAAAGACAAAGATGTAACCGGAGTCGCCCAACGTTTGAGAGGTGATGGCGCCAATGCCGTCTTGCCCCAACAGGTTGACCGAGCACCCGATGACCGCTATCAGAACACCCTTTCCATCGAAGATGGGCACGGCAAAGGTCAAAACGGGGCGGCCGGTTCGACTTGAAATATAGGGCTCGCCCGCCACCGGAGCTGACGTTTCAAGTGCTTTTTTGAAATAGTCCCGGTGTGATAAGGATCGACCTGCCAATGCGGGGTGAGACGGGTAGTCCGCCAGAAACTGCCCGTCCTTGTTCAGTAGAAACACGCCATTGTCAAAACGCGGCACTCTGCGCCCGATCTGGCCCAGGGTGTCAACGAGGGCGGGACGATGCGCTTTATCAGCAAGCGCCGTGGTGTCGAGGCTGGCCGCCACCATGACGGCATCCTGCAATCCGTTGCGCATGAAAGTGGCCACGTTGACCGAACTGGCGCGCGCCAAGGCATCAACGCCAATGAGGACATTGGCTCGGATGGTTTGCTCCTGAAAGCGCAAAGCGGTGCCTGCGATCAGCACAATCAGGGCACTGGCCAACCCGAAAATGAGCAGGAATGTTTTAGTGCGCAGGTTCAATGGGGCTCTTCCACCGTCGTGTCCGGGTTCCCCATCATCAGGGACGATGGCCTACTTCGTCAATCGCGGAGTCCGCTCGGTGGCGTCGGTGCTGCTTTGTGACTGGCTTTGTGAGGCGGGCGCAGGCTCGGGTGGCGGTGCCTGTGCCACATCTGTTGGCTCCTGCGAAGACAGCACCAGCAAATGGATGAAATGCAGTTTGGTAACCGCCTCGTGGGGCAAGGCAAAGGGATAAAAATCGTGTTGGCCCATGGCGCGTGACATGCCGTTGAGCATCATCGTCAGCAGGGTCCAGCGGTTCAGAAAGGCCAGGAAACGCTCGGAGTCGGGGTGCTCGCACTGGTACAACCAGTCTGCGGTGAACGGGGTAAATTCAATCAGGCTGCTGTCAATCGTCAGGCCAAAGCTATGTGCCGAGTCCACGGTGTCGACCATGTGCATGTAGTGCGCCCAGCATTCGGCCCAATCCTCCCAAGGGTGAATGCTGGCATACGCACTGACAAAATGTTGCGGCCAGTCAAGGCGAGGCCCGTTTTCGTAGTTTTCTTTGAGGCTGGCGGCATAGTCCTGGTTTTCGTCCCCAAACAAGGTCCGAAATTTCTCCAGCCAAGGCGTGTCCCAGACCAGACGGTCCCAGTAGTAGTGCCCAATTTCATGCCGAAAATGCCCAACCAGCGTGCGGTAAGGCTCATTCATGGCCTGGCGAGCGGCCTCACGGTGGGCATGGTCGGCCTCCGCAATATTCAGGGTGATCAAGCCGTCGTTGTGACCTGTCATGACGTGCGGACCCTTGGACTCGGAGCGCAAAAAATCAAACATCACACCGCGCTCGGTGTCCTCGGTTTCACGCGAGGCCACGGGTAGCCCCATCACCAGAAGGGCGGACACCAGCCGCCGCTTGGCCAGCTCGACCCGGCCCCAGAGTTCGCCGTTGTCAGGGTGCTTGGGGTCAGCCAGATCAGGAATGGTGCGGTTCAGGCGGCA
>JBBKVN010000190.1:0-4610 GCA_037968455.1 Rhodoferax sp. | reverse complement strand
GTCCCTTGGATTTATCAATTATTCGTTGGTCACGGCAAGGACTTCTTCCAGCGAAGTCAAACCGAGTTTGGCCTTGTGCAGGCCCGCCTGACGAAGGGAACGAACGCCTTCTTTGGCGGACTGCGCGGCAATGTCAAGCGCACTGCCATCACGGAGAATAATGCGTTGAATCTCCTCCGTGATCGGCATCACTTGGTACAGACCCACCCGACCTTTGTATCCGCTATTGCACATTGAGCATCCCACCGCCTGGTAAGAAACCCAAGGGGTCTTCAACTCTTCAGGTTGGTAGCCTGCGTCAATTAAAACCTGTTTTGGAATATCTATTGCCGTTTTACAGTTGGGGCACAACCTCCGCGCCAACCTTTGCGCGGTGATCAAAATCACGCTGGAAGCAATATTGAAGGGCGCAATCCCCATGTTGCGCAAGCGAGTTAACGTGGCTGGTGCATCGTTGGTGTGCAGCGTCGACAGCAGCAAGTGGCCGGTCTGTGCTGCTTTGATAGAAATGTCGGCAGTTTCCAGGTCGCGAATCTCACCCACCATGATGATGTCCGGATCCTGCCGCAGGAACGACTTGAGTGCGACGGCGAATGTCAGGCCTGCCTTGTCATTGACGTTGACTTGATTGACGCCCGGTAGGGTGATTTCGGAGGGGTCCTCAGCGGTCGCAATATTAACCCCCGGCTTGTTAAGAAGGTTCAAGCAGGTGTACAGCGAAACGGTTTTACCAGAGCCCGTTGGGCCGGTCACCAAAATCATGCCATAGGGGCGACTGATGGCTTGCATCAGCCGTTCTTTCTCCTCAGGCTCATATCCGAGTGCATCAATCCCCAACTTCGCACTACTGGGATCCAAAATTCGAATAACTATCTTTTCTCCGAAAAGGGTCGGCAGCGTGCTGACCCGAAAGTCGATGACTCGATCTGGCCCAATCTTGAGTTTCATCTTGCCGTCTTGGGGGACGCGCTTTTCAGAGATATCCATCCTCGAGATCACTTTGATTCGAGATGCAAGTTTGTCTTTGATGGCCACTGGCGGCGAAGCAATCTCCCTGAGCTCACCATCAATTCGAAAGCGGACGCGGTAATTGTGCTCATACGGCTCGAAATGGAGGTCCGAGGCGCGCATGCTGAATGCATCAAGAAGCATCTTGTGCAAGAACTTCACAACGGGCGCGTCATCTACCTCAGAGGCTGTAGTCTCCGTGGCGTCTGTTGCAGATTCGGTCAGCGTTTCGTCAAATTCGAAATCGCTGCCAATGAGCGTTTCCATGGCCTCCGCAGACGTCGTTGCGTTTGCCGTTACCAATTTGAGGAGCTTGTCGTACTCCGCAATAACCCAGTCAATGCCCAACTGGGTCGCAAATTTGATTTTTTCGGCGGCTTGCTGATCAGACGGGTCGGCGGTCGCCACCAAAAGCCGGTTGTTCCGCTTGCTGAGAACGACAACACGGTAGTCGCGGCAAATTTTGGGGTCCAGCAATCCGATGGGCAAGCTTTTTACGTCAAGTGCATTGAGGTCAACCAACGGCGCGGCGTAGGCCGCAGACATCGTATGGGCCAAATCGAAAGCAGAAACTGCGCCTGACCCAGTGAGTTCCGCTATAAAACCGGTCCGACTGCCCTCAGCCTTCCGATAAAGATCTTCAGCCAATTTCTGACCCAGCTTCCCAGCCAAAACGAGCGCACGGCCCAAGCCTGGTAAGGCAGCGGGAGGGGCGTCGGGATGAGTGTTGTCAACTGCGGGCATAGAGCAAGAATGTACTACGTCGTGATGAGGTCGGGTGAGTCATCGTAGTTGCGAGGAAAAACATATCTTGATAGGTCTATCGCGGGCTAGTGAAAAGTGGTCTGAACCTAGGTGGAGCAAGAAAAAATTCCAAATTTCCGTTTAGTCGAATGGCGGTAACTCCACGAACGCCGTCTAGCTGAAAAAGCGCCACGGGGACGCGTTTTCTCAGGTTTGACGTCTCAGCATGTCCGAGGCCAAACCGATCAAACAAGCCGAGAAATTAGTCTTCGGCAGACGCTCGGCCGCTGCTACTGCGCGCTCTGCTTCTGCGGTCGCAGCTTGGCGGGTTACGTCCAACGCACCGGTGCCTTTGACAATACGGACCACCTCATCGAGCATGGTGGGGTCACCTGTTTCAATGGCACTCTTGATTGTGCGGCGTTCATCTTCTGACCCGCGTTGCATGGCTGCAATAAGTGGCAGCGTGGTTTTGCCTTCGCGCAGGTCATCCCCAAGGTTTTTTCCGAGCAGCTCTGCGTTTCCGGTGTAGTCAAGTACATCGTCAATGACTTGAAAAGCCGTCCCGAGAGCCTGCCCGTATTCTGCGCAGGCGTTCTCCATATCGGCGGAGGCGCCTGCTAAAATGGCTCCAACTCTCGCACTCGCTTCGAATAATTTGGCTGTTTTTGAGCGAATGACTTGAAGGTAGGCTCCCTCATCCAGTTCGGCATTGTGCATATTCATCAGCTGCATGACTTCGCCTTCAGCAATGACATTCGTGGCGTCCGCCAGCACCTCCATGATGCGCATGTTTTGAGCATCGACCATCATCTGGAATGCTCTCGAATATAGAAAATCACCAACCAGCACGCTTGCGGGATTGCCAAAAGTCTCATTGGCAGTGGCATTTCCGCGCCGCATTGAAGAGTCATCGACCACGTCGTCGTGAAGCAGGGTTGCGGTGTGAATGAACTCAACTACCGCTGCCATGTTGAAGCGTTGAGTGCCCGTGTATCCCAATGCGCCACAGGTCAGCAGTAGCAACGCCGGACGCAGCCGTTTGCCGCCAGCTGCAATGATGTACCTTGATACTTGGCCGACCAATGGGACGCTGGAATCAAGCCGTCGGGCGATGACCAGATCAACCTCACGCATGTCTTGCGAAATGATTGACAGCAAAGTAGATGGGGTGGATGTAGTTGCTTGCAAAACAGTTGACCAGTTGTATCTGTGCATTATAGAAAACTGCAATGCCACTATGCTGGGCGAATGATGGTTTGTTGATCTGGATGCTGGGTTGTGCCATAATAATGGGCTCTGTGAAAATTCGTTCCGGAGCTAAATTGAAGAGGTCATCATGTACGCGGTCATAAAAACCGGTGGCAAGCAATATCGGGTTGCTGCTGGCGAAAAAATTAAAGTAGAACAGATTGCTGCGGACGTAGGCCAAGAGATTGTGTTCGATCAGGTTTTGGCAGTCGGCAACGGCGCAGAAATCAAGATCGGTACGCCCTTGGTGTCCGGCGCAACAGTGAGTGTCACAGTTGTGGCTCACGGCAAGCACGACAAGGTCAGCATTTTTAAAATGCGCCGTCGTAAGCATTACCAGAAACGTCAAGGGCATCGCCAGCAGTTCACTGAACTGTTGATCGGCGCTATTGCTGCTTAAAGGACAAGGGTCATGGCACAGAAAAAAGGCGGCGGCTCTACGCGAAACGGGCGCGATTCCAAGCCCAAGATGCTCGGTGTGAAGAAGTTCGGTGGCGAATTGATTAGCGCTGGCGCAATCATTGTTCGTCAACGTGGCACCAAATTCCACCCTGGCACCAATGTCGGTATCGGCAAGGATCACACTCTGTTTGCACTGGTTGAAGGCCATGTGTCATTCGCCACCAAAGGTGCATTGAACAAGCAGACGGTGAACGTTATCTCGGCTTAAGTCGCTGATAACTCCGTATCAAGACCCTGCGCGCGGCGCGGGGTTTTTCGTTTATAAAGTCTGAAATCATGAAATTCGTTGACGAAGCCTATATTGAAATCTCTGCAGGAGACGGCGGGGCTGGCTGCGTCTCGTTTCGCCATGAAAAATACAAAGAATTCGGTGGTCCTAATGGTGGAGATGGCGGACGCGGCGGCCATGTATTTGCTGTTGCGGATTCCAATCTGAATACGCTGGTCGATTTTCGTTTCTCTCGCCGCCATGATGCCAAGCGTGGGCAGCACGGGATGGGGTCAGACATGTTCGGCGCCGCCGGTGAAGACATCACCCTGAAAATGCCTGTAGGCACCATCATTTCAGATTCTGAAACTGGTGAGGTGCTGTTTGAGTTGCTGACCCACGGTGAGGTCATCACGATTGCCAAGGGTGGGGATGGCGGCTTTGGAAACATGCGGTTTAAAAGCGCTATCAACCGTGCTCCACGACAGAAGACCCCTGGCTGGCCGGGTGACAAGCGCAGTTTGAAGCTGGAGCTGAAGGTGTTGGCGGATGTGGGCTTGTTAGGCATGCCCAACGCGGGAAAATCTACCTTGATTTCGGCAGTTTCAAACGCTCGCCCCCGGATTGCAGATTACCCTTTTACGACGCTGCATCCCAATCTGGGCGTGGTTCGCGTCGGCCCTGAGCAAAGCTTTGTCGTCGCAGACTTGCCTGGCTTGATTGAGGGCGCCTCAGACGGGGCTGGTTTGGGCCATTTGTTCCTGCGGCATTTGAAGCGCACCAGACTGTTGTTGCATGTGGTTGATATGGCTCCCTTTGATGAAGGTGTGGACACTGTCGCCCAAGCCAAGGCCATTGTGAATGAGCTCAAAAAATACGACGCCGAGTTGTACGAAAAGCCACGTTGGTTGGTTCTGAATAAGCTGGACATGATCCC
>JBBKVN010000189.1:0-3333 GCA_037968455.1 Rhodoferax sp. | reverse complement strand
CGACCCACTGCGCGACCAGTATTGGCGCTTGGTCGGGCCGCTTCGCGTCCCGTCCGTGACCTCGCCAAAGGTGACCACCATGGTGTCACTGGCGTCTGTCCACCTCAGGAAAGAAAGGTCTTTGAGTTGAATGGCGCGACCCTGACTCTTGTCCAGTTCACGGCGCAGGCTAGGCGACCACTCCGTGAGCGTGCGACCATTGCTCTTGAAGTCAGTGCTGTAAAAGCTCAAGACCTGATTGAGGTTGCCACTGGACTTGGCTTTCTGCCATCCGGCCAACGCGTCTTCAAATGGTTTACTGTCGGCGCGAACACTCATGGGGGCGACCCAATTGAGGCTCTTGGCGATGACGACCGGGGTGGTCCTGATCTCAACAGTGCGAATGATCTCGTTCAGGTCCGGGTTGGCAATGGCGACGCAGCCGTCCGTGGCGAGCGGCGCACGCGAGAATTGGGCAGACGGGGTGCCGTGAAGCCAAATGCCGCTGCCGGTTTTTCCGCGCTTGTTGTCAAGCTCGTTTGGGTAGTTCAGGGGCAAGGCGCCCGTGCCGTAAATGTCGCCCAGCGCTGACGGGTCCAGGTTGCTGGTGATGAAGTACACGCCCAAAGGGGTCCGGGCATCGCCTTCAACAGACTTTTCCACGCCCAATTTGCCCACGGAGATGTAGTAATCGGCCTCTAAGGTCAAGCCATTGGGCCCATTCTTGAACAAATAGAGGCGTGACCGCGAGGTGTCCACCGCAATGGCGTGTTTGTTGCGGGGTGCCAGAGAAATGAATTGAGACGGAATCGCCCCGGCAGGGGGGCGCTCGCGCAAGGCCTTCAGGCGCATGGCCGATTCGTCGCGCAACTCGTTGAGTGCAGGGGACGCGGCTTTCAATAGTTCGTCGGGGACGTCTCCCAGCGTTCTGATGGGGTAGACGCGGGCGGCCAACAGGTCACCGTACACAAGGTGCGCCAGTTGAAAGGTGGGGTATTCCCGTGTCAGCTGCTCAGCCTTGTTCAAGGCCTCACGGCTTTGACCTTTGGCGACGAGTTTGTACACCTCGATCAGTTGGGATTCGGCCACGCCCGCCCCTACCACCGGTTTCGATGGCTTAGAGGCCGGTTGTTTGGATCGCGATATTCCGCGAGGACTGGCACTCGCCGTCATTGCGGTCAGTGCCAGGCTCAGAGAAATAAAGAGGGTGAGTAAAGGTTGTTTCATGCACACGTTAATCGGGGCAGCAAAGCGCTGCAGCCGGCAAAGCCGGCAGAACTAACACTCGAATCATCAGTTGCCTGTTGTCTCTTTGACAATCAACCACTGATTGCGAACCTTTGACAATTCCAATGTCTTGCGGCTGGCCACGGCAAATGAGCCGGCGCGGTAGGCTTGGTGGAAGCGGGCTTTAGCTTCTGAGCCATTGACGGTGACTGACAGGTCTGTCAATGTCACCGTGATGCTCGATTTGCCCACAATGCGGCTGCGGCGTTCAGCCTCCCACGCGCTTCGCGACTGTTTTCCAGGGGTGTCAAAGTCTTTGCCATAGGCTGCGAGGTAGCCTGACATATCCTGATCAGCCCAGGCTTTTGCCCATTTGGCAACGGCTGCTTCAATTTCCTTGGAATCGTTGTTCGCGGCCACCGGCGCAGGACTTGGCGTTGCGGCCGGTGGTACGGGTTTGACGACTGCCACTGGCGGCGTCGCCACGACAGGCGCTGTCGCAGCAACTGGCGGTGTTGCAGCAACTGGCGGTGTTGGCGCCGTCGCAGGTGCGGCCGGCGTTGCCCCCGGCTTAAGATTGTTCAGGTTGGGTTTGAAGACCTCACGAATCGTGGCCAGCTTGGGTGGCACGGCCGAGTTGGCGCCGTCAAGCTGCAAAGCCTTGTTATAGGCTTGGCTTGCCAGCCGCGCATACACGTCACCCAAATTTTCGTGGGCGGTGGCGTAGCTGGGGTTGGTTCGAATCGCCATTTCAAGGGCTGTACGCGCCTTGTCAAACTGGTTTTGCGACGCATAAAGCACCGCCAAGTTGTTGTAGGGCTCAGGCAACTCGGGGAAGTCTTCGGTCAACTTTGTGAAAGTGGCAATGGCTTCAGGGTGCTTGCCGGTATTGCGCAAAATCACGCCCTTCAGGAAGCGCATTTGCGGGTCATTGGGCTTGCCGGCCAGATAGGCGTCAGCCTTGGTCATGGCCTCGGTGAATTTGCCGGAGCGAACCATTTGGCCAACATCACCGTAATCGTCTGCATAAGCACTGGACGCCGCGAAAGCGGTGACCAAAGCTGCGACGCGCATGGCCGTGAAGAGGGGGGAGCGAGCGTAGTTCATTGAGATTTTTGATTCCTGCTGAGTGCTGTCGCCATGTCACCTCGCTGGGCGGGGACGGCTATATACTGATGCGAATTGTAGTTCAAGGGTGTTTGGCGGCACCCTCGGCAATTCCATATTGTTCCCCGGTCCTTGCCAAGACCTTTGCACGGCAGTTGATCCAACCGCGCTGTTCTTAATACTCATGAGTCTTCACATCTACAACACGCTGTCGCGTGCCCTTGAGCCGTTTTCGCCGCTAGAGCCGGGCCATGTCCGAATGTACGTCTGCGGGATGACGATTTACGACCTGTGCCACATTGGCCATGCCCGGATGATGATGGCCTTTGACGTGGCCCAGCGCTGGTTGAAAAGCAGCGACTATCGCGTCACCTATGTGCGCAACATCACCGATATTGACGACAAAATCATCAAACGAGCGCTGGAGCGGGGCATCACCATTCGCGCTTTGACTGACGAAATGATCACCGCCATGCATGGCGACATTGCTCGCTTGGGAATTGAGCCCCCCACCATTGAGCCTCGTGCGACTGAATACGTTCCCAAAATGCTGAGCCTGATCGGCCAGTTGGAGGCCAAGGGCTTGGCCTATAAGGCCGACAACGGGGATGTGAACTTTTCAGTTCGCAAATTTCCCGGTTATGGCCGCTTGTCAGGAAAATCCCTGAACGAACTGCGCGCTGGCGAGCGAGTGGCGGTTCAGGACGGCAAGGAAGACCCCTTGGACTTTGTCCTGTGGAAGGCTTCTAAGCCCACGGAGCCAGACGATGCCAAGTGGGACAGTCAGGCGATGGGCTTTGATTACGGCATGGGGCGGCCCGGCTGGCATATTGAATGCTCGGCCATGAGCTGCCAGACCTTAGGGGAAAGTTTTGACATTCATGGCGGCGGGGCTGATTTGCAGTTTCCACACCATGAGAATGAAATTGCACAAAGTGAAGGCGCGACCGGAAAATCGATGGCCCGGTTTTGGATGCACAACGGCTTTGTGCGCGTTGACAACGAGAAGATGTCAAAGAG
>JBBKVN010000188.1:0-2519 GCA_037968455.1 Rhodoferax sp. | reverse complement strand
GGTATGTTGTTGCCCACCAAATCCCAATTGCCCTCGTCGGTGTAAAACTTAACGGCGAAACCGCGCGCGTCGCGAGCGGTGTCTTTGGAACCTCGCTCCCCGGCCACAGTGGAGAAGCGTGCGAATACGGGCGTGATCTTGCCCGCATCCTTGAATGGCGCAGCTTTGGTGAGGTGGCCGAGTGGCCCGTAACTTTGAAAGTAACCGTGGGCGCCAGAGCCACGCGCGTGCACGATTCTCTCGGGGATACGCTCGTGGTCGAAGTGGGTGAGCTTTTCGCGCAGTATGAAATCTTCAAGCAGGACCGGTCCACGCACCCCCAACTTTAATGAGTTCTGGTTATCGGCTACACGCACACCTTGGTTGGTGGTGAGCATCTGGCCGGAAGAATCAGACCGCACACACTCAAGGTTGTGAGCCCCCCCGTCGCCCCCAGGCGCTGGCGGCTCGCCAGTTTTCTCCGAGATGTTCTGTTCGGACAGCGTGCTTGCACCAGGCAGATTGGATTGCGGCTTTGCGCTGCGCCCGGGCGGTGGACTTGTGCCCAGGGCGAAGCCGTGCTCAGACGCCTTGTTCGCGTTGTAAGGTATCGACGCGGCCAGCGCGTCGGTATGCGCCATCTTCATGGTGACAAGGTCATCGCTCGCCCTATCGACCTGGGAAGGTCCACTGTCAGTGGCCCGAGAGGCCGATTTCGCGGGGATTTTTCGTACGGACGGGGGGGCAAATTTGGACATATGGTTCGCTCCGGGGTTGTAACGGCGGGACTGCCAACACTCGAGGTTAGGCAGCGCAATTGCGAAGCGGCGTAGGACGTCGCCTCAAAGTGAGTCCCTGCGGCTTGGCGAGGCCTTGGCGCCGCTAACCTTATTCAGGCTGCCCGACTGGCGCGTCGTTGGCCAGTTCACGCCAGTTGATCTGTTGGTGATGAGGCAGCTGGGCGAGTTGGCATCCAACGCGCCCAGCCGATCGGAGCATTTGGTCACCGGTGAATTGCTTGAGGCGGCAACACTGGTTTCGCTGCACTTGTTGGTGAAAATGATCACCACACGAAGCCGGTCTGCGCACTTTATTGGGAGGGGCGACCCGTATTGATTACGTGCGACGCAGTCCTGTTTGAAGACGTACTCCGGAAATACGAGCTGCTGACTTCAAAGCCGCATGGCCAAGACAGACTTCGATCCAACGCAAGTGGCGTACTCATCTCTGAAATGGTGGCGTCTTAGCGTAAGTTGCGGATGAGATTCTCACGCAACTGTTGAGGCCATTTGGCAAACAGACCCACAAGTCAATAAGGCCGCGTCCTACAGCCTTCGCTCCGTGGACGCAACATACTGAATACAAGACGTGGTGATTGAAGAATTTTCATCCACCATTCCTCATGGAACCACTTTAAGGAGACACACTATGGGTAAGTATTTCATCGCATGGCTGCTGGGCGTGCCGGCTGTCGGTCTATTCATTTTCTGGCTGATCTGATGGCTAAAAACGCTGCTTCTGGGGTAGCACCACCACCCCATTCCCCCGTCAATGGGAAGACGCTCCCGAGCCGACATGGGCAACCCGAGCCACGCCTTCCTCACGAGCGCGATGAGTCTAGCGATAGCCAACCCGGGACCCCAGATGTGCGCATTGAGCACGCTGCTCAGGATCTTGAGGAAGGGAAACAGGACACAGGGCGAACGCCCGTGGTGACCAAGTTGGCGGAACAAGAGCGTCCAATTGCGCCAGAGCCAAAAAAAGGCCCAAAAGGCAAACGCGGCACAGGTACTCGATAAATCAAGGGATCATGCTCGCCTATGTGTTACGCAAAGGGGCAATGCTTTTGAATTACGCGAAAGTCCGGCTGGACCCACCAGGTGTCGCAACCAGATCCTATTTGGTTCCGCCCTAGGGCGCCATATGAGCCACAAAAGTCGCTGACGCCTAGACAATTCACGTTCTAAGGCTATGCTTAACAAGTGCCCGAAATTCGCGTGAGACTCTCGTAAGTTGTTGATTTGAATAAGATCTAAAACACCGTTTTGGATTTAATCAGCATAGCCATAAATCATTCTCCCGTCAGTAGCGGCGTTGCGCCATTCGGTACATTTTGGGGTGGCCCATTGCGGGGAAATATCCAAACCCTCCGACTTTGGAGTATGACGCAATGTCCAAAAGATGCAGTTAATCAATTTCTTCATTCGCTCATGGATTCTGTGCAGGGTCCAGCAACGCGACCCAACTGTAGGCTTTGTCCTACGCCGCTGTCAGAAATAGCACGGTAAAGTCCCGCAACGGCTTCTAACGCCGGCGCCGCGCCGCGCCGGGTAATTCACCACATTGGCACACAAGGAGTCATATGATTCGAGTAGGCATCGTCGATGATCATTCCATGGTTCGAACCGGGCTCAAACAGTTTTTGTCCGAGCATGTTGACGTGCGCGTCACTGGGGAAGGCAGCAACGGCGCTGACGCGATGGCGCTCGCGCGCTCGGGCGAGATCGATGTGCTACTGATGGACATTTCCATGCCCGATC
>JBBKVN010000187.1:0-8805 GCA_037968455.1 Rhodoferax sp. | reverse complement strand
TGAGCGTTTGTAAGCCAATTAAGACTTAGTTCCGAAGAACTTGGCAATCGCCTTCAAACGCCCACACTTATCGGCTGTATATTTTTAATGATCCCACCCAGACTTGACTCTCGTCTTGCCTGGATTTTTGCTTCACTGTGATCAGTGCAGCCTCGAATTATATACCGCTTAATTTAACAAAGCCCATTCCTTGGCCCGAATATCAAAATAAAAGATCTCCCACCTAAACGCGAAAACGATCTCTTGCCGCGGCAAGCCTTGCCATCAACGCTGGAGCGATGTCAGCAATTGACAGAACCTCGTCAGCAGCCCCTCTCAAAATGGCCTCTCTCGGCATGCCGAACACCACACAAGTTGCTTCATCTTGCACGTAATTGAAGCTGCCGGCATTTTTCATGTCTCGCATTGCACTCGCCCCATCCCCACCCATTCCGGTCAACATGATGCCGATGGCATTGCGCCCCACAACATCGGCTCCCGATTTGAATAGCACCTCAACCGAGGGCCTATGCCGATTGACCAATGGGCCATCCTCAACGACAGCCACGTAATGGGCACCAGATCGGTCCACTCGAAACTGTTTGCCCCCCGGCGCAATATATGCATGCCCTGGCAAAATGTACTCCCCGTGCACGGCCTCCTTCACTGTGATACGGCACACACCATTTAAACGGGCAGCGAAGCTAGCGGTGAAGCCAGCAGGCATGTGCTGAGTGATTACGACAGCGGGGGCATCTGCCGGAAGAAAAGCAAGTACCTCGCGAATGGCTTCGGTACCGCCAGTAGAGGCTCCAATAAAAATCACCTTCTCTGTAGAAACTCTTCCCAACCGGCTAGTTGCCCCCCCTGGCTGAGCCTCTTGAGCCACAGGTGAATGAGTCACTCGTCTAATCTTTGCCGATGCCGCGATCCGTATCCTCTCAACAATGGGGCGAGACAACTCACTGAAGCCATCTACCAATCCCAATCGTGGCTTAGCGACAAAATCAACCGCTCCAAGCTCCAACGCTCTCAAGGTGACATCGGCCCCCGCTTCTGTAAGCGTCGAAATCATAATGACCGGCATCGGACGAAGACGCATCAGTCGCCCCAAGAACTCCAGCCCATCCATTCGAGGCATCTCGACATCCAAAGTTAAGACGTCTGGATTCAAATCCCTGATCATTTCCCTCGCAACAAAGGGGTCATGAGCGGCACCTACACACTGCATGTCAGCCTGCCGATTGATGATTTCCGCCAACAAACTTCGAACCAATGCGGAGTCGTCGACAACCAATACGCGAATTTTCTTCACACCAGCACCCTCTTTGATCTACAAAAAACGCGTCCATCAACTGCCCCCATTCGCAGGGGTTTGTGATCGACAAAGGGCACGAGTCATCTTCTACAACTTGCCCCATCTTCTGAACCGGGACTACGACACCCGCCAACACAATAGAAGGCCAACTCACAAACACAAAGCTCCCACGATTTCCTCTGGCTTATTCAAAAGGCGGATTGGCCTAACACGAGTTGCAACCGAACGGCCTCGCGCCCAACCTTCGGGCCACTCCAAAACCTCAAAAACAATTCGACAGGTTGGTTTGCTAGAAGAGATCGACAGAACCGCCAGAGGTTGAACGCGCGACCACCGCCGCATTGCCCTTTCTTTCCTCGACAGCCAAGGTCTCCGGATGGGTGTGGGCCAATCGCTTTACGAGCGCCTTCCCAGTCACCGGGAAAAAGCAAACTTTTCTTGGGTGTATATCAAGCACATCTTGCGAAACGACTGGAATGCGCTCTGTAGCAAGGTAATCAAGTACAAATTTGGTATTGCGCTCGCCCACATTCATGGAAGTAAACCCGGCCATCACCTGCGCGCCTCCGAACACTTTCGCCTGCATCGACTCACGCCGCGCCCCCCGTTTGAGCATTTCATTGATCAAAAGCTCCATCGCATATGACCCGTAGCGCCCAAATCCGTCGCTAGCGTCCCCATCAGGAAGCATAAAGTGATTCATCCCCCCTGCTCGCACTCGCCCATCCCAAATGCAAGCAGAAATACAAGATCCCAATACAGTCATCAACACCATATCATCGGTCGAGACAAAGTACTCCCCAGGCAGAACTTTGACAGCATCGTATTGAAAATGATGGTCTTTGTAGAAAAAAGAGGCCTCCCCGGGATTTCGCGGCCTCGCTTTCAGCATATCCAATAGGGCGGATCGGGTCCCTGCCGACGAAGTGGCGACCTGATTAGTTTGAGGAAAATGCATGGCGACCTTTAATTCAAAGGGAGGACTGAATACAACTTGGCACTCACTCCATAAAAGAGACGCTCAACAGCGCTCATAAACAGTTTTTCCTCTGAGCACAAACAAATCTCTTGATTCACTGAAGTTCTCGGCATGCCCAACGAACAACAAACCACCAGGACACATCGCCCTATGTATTCGTTCGAGCACCCTTCTCTGCGTTGGCGGATCAAAATAAATCATCACATTGCGACAAAAAACAACATCAAATAAATCTTTAAAAGGCCAATCCCCACGAATTAGGTTCACATTGACAAACCGAACTCTTGATTGCAGGACTGGTTTGACACGTGCCAGCCCCAGATTGCCAGCTCGTCCTTTCAAGAAAAATCGGCTTAGTCGCTCGGTACTAATGCCTTTAAGCCCGTCAACTCCATAGACCCCCTGTGACGCTGTGGCGAGCACCTTGGAGTCAATATCGCTTGCGATCAACGAGAATTCACACCGCTCGCCCAAGGCCTCAACCGCAGTCATAGCAATCGAATACGGCTCCTCACCCGTCGACGAAGCACTGCACCAGATCCGCCAAGGACGCGCTCCCGAGCCATCTCGCAAGTGAGAGGCGAGAAGCTCAAAATGATGCGCTTCTCGAAAAAATGATGTCAAATTGGTGGTCAGCGCATTGATAAACTCCTGCCATTCCGCCCCATCTCCAGCCTCAAGACTGCCAAGGTAGGCCCTAAAGCTTTGATGCCCTGTCTCCCGCAATCGCCTTGACAGCCGGCTATACACCATCGCGTGCTTGCCTTCATGCAGACTGATTCCGGCGCGCTCGTAGATCAACGTTTGCACGCGGCTGAAGTCCGCGTCAGTCCAAACAAATTCAAGCTCACGCCCTTGAAAAGTGGGGTCGCCATTGCGAACGCGCCCACCCGCTTCCACGAACTGAGATGAATCGACGAACTGGTCCAACGCTGGCAGTGCCCTGCTCATTATTTACTCTGTATCGAATGCCTAAAAAGTCACATCCGCCGCCAAGCCCATATCAACAGAAGACATCAACTTCTCAATATCCAGCAAAATAAGCATTCGACTTCCTAGCGAACCCAGCCCCAAAACCACCTCACTTCCAATCACGCTTTCAATGTCCGGGGCTGCTTTTAGGCTATCCGCTGGAAGCTCCATCACGTCGCTAACGGAGTCCACAACAATGCCTGCAATCCGATTGCGAAGATTCAAAATAATGACGACTGTGAACGAGTTGTAATCTGCTCTTGGGCAATTGAACTTCAACCGCATGTCAATGATAGGGACAATGGTTCCCCTCAAATTGACAACTCCTTTGAGAAAAGGAGGTGCGTTAGCGATTCGGGTGGGCCTCTCATAGCCTCGGATTTCCTGAACCTTCAGGATATCAATCCCGTACTCCTCCTGATCAAGCCTAAAAGTCAGGTATTCCCGCGTGTCAGTTGCGATCAAATTACCGGTATTTTCCAATGCACCCATATTGCCCTCCTGTAGATAAGTGGCTCAATGGCGCGATCGGCGGACCAACGCACCCGTGTCCAAAATAAGTGCGACCTTGCCGTCCCCCAAAATCGTGGCACCAGAGATGTTCGGAACCTTTCTATAGTTGGACTCGAGATTTTTCACAACAACCTGTTGCTGTCCCAACAACTCGTCCACCAATAGCGCAACTCGGCTTCCATCTGCCTCGACCACAACCATGATGTCTCCTGATTTGGCACCATCCGCCCGCGGCACTTGGAATACTGTTTCCAGCTCGATCACTGGCATGTATTCATCGCGAACTTTCACCAATTGAGACCCTTGACCAACGGTATTGACCGCGTCCGCCTTAACCTGAAACGATTCAACGACGGACGAAAGTGGCAGTATGTAAACCTCGTCACCGACCCCAACAGACATGCCGTCCATGATCGCCAAAGTCAGCGGCAAACGGACTGACACTTTCATCCCATGCCCCTCGGAGGATTCGATTTCGACGGTGCCATTCAGCGCCGTGATGTTTCGCTTGACAACGTCCATACCCACGCCCCGGCCTGAAACATCTGTGACCACATCCGCTGTCGAGAAGCCCGGTGCGAAAATTAACTGCCAAACTTCAGAGTCCGACATTTGATCTGAGACATCGAGTCCACGTTCGCGAGACTTTGCCAAGATCTTTTCACGGGACATCCCTCGCCCATCATCGCGAACCTCAATCACGATAGACCCCCCCTGATGCGAAGCCGACAAGGTGATCGTCCCAGTCTCTGACTTACCCGCTCGGATCCGATCGGCTGGCATCTCAATGCCGTGATCACAGCTATTTCGAACAAGGTGAGTCAATGGATCAGTGATCTTCTCAACCAGCCCCTTGTCGAGTTCCGTCGCTTCACCAACGGTCACGAAATCAACTTTTTTCCCCAACTTGCCAGCAAGATCCCGCAACATTCTGGGGAAGCGACTAAACACGATGGACATTGGAATCATGCGAATTGACATGACAGATTCCTGAAGATCTCGGGTATTTCGATCCAAATCTGTAAGCCCCGTTAACAACTGCTGGTACAGAGCAGGATCCAGTGCGCGGCTATTCTGTGCCAGCATCGCTTGGGTAATCACCAACTCTCCAACCAGATTAATCAGCTGGTCAACTTTGCTAATTGCAACTCGTATGGTCGCAGCTTCGGGCGGAGCAGTGGCGCCCGCCGACTTGCCCGCCAAAGTACTAGGGACTTTGGCCAGGGAGTCAACTGCTAACTGAACGCGGGCCTCAGGCGCGCCAGGGGAGCCGTCAAAGAACCCAAAACCAGGAAAGGGAGCCAACGGCGCATCTGCAGGGGGATCATCATCGTAGGGGTTCAGCCCCGGAGCCCCGGCGGCGCCATCAAAGAATCCATAGGCGACCTCCAAATCAGAACCAACTTGCTTGATCGCAACCTTGTCTCGAGAGACGTGGAACGCAAACAGATCGAGCAGATCCTCATCGGAGGCGGTCGTCTCAACTGCAAATTGACTGAACCCCGCTTGGCCACTCGACATTGGATTAGCAGTACCCAGACCTGGGATGTCTCGAAACAACTCAGTGATTGCATCAGCTTGCGTGGCGTGATCCAGCGGGCCAACCAAAATCTCCAGACGACGTAAAGCGCCATCGTCAGCGTCCCGCGAAGTGGCCGGCGGGGAAGCCGGCACCTTGACTGCAACCACATGCTCAAGCGGCGCCGATGGAGCAGTTTTTTGACCAGAGGCAAGCGCACTGATTCGTCGCACCAAGTCGGAGGTCGGCAACGGATCACCGGCCCCCCCTCCTTGGTGGCGGGCCAGCAAACTACGAGACGAATCGGCCGACTCAAGCAGTACATCAACCATTGCGGAATTCGGCTGCAACTCGTGGCGCCGAAGACGATCCAACAGCGACTCCATTTGATGAGTTAGCTCAGCGACGTCAGTGAAGCCAAATGTCGCAGCGCCACCCTTGACCGAATGAGCACAGCGAAAAATCCCATTCATCTCTTCATCGTCTGCACTTTCGAGGTTCAAATTCAGCAGCATTTGCTCCATCAAATCGAGATTTTCGCCGGCCTCTTCAAAGAAAATTTGATAAAACTGGCTTAAATCAAAGTCACTGCCCGTGCCTCCGCCCTCAGAATGTACTGCCGCCATGCGTTTCTCCAACTTGTAATGTTCTTGTTGACTTCGTCCGACTGGATCTACTTGATGACCTTCTTAATTACATCCAGCAAACGGGCGGGGTCGAACGGTTTGACAAGCCATCCCGTCGCACCAGCGGCACGGCCAGCCTGCTTCATTAGATCGCTTGACTCCGTCGTCAGCATCAAAATAGGAGTTGTTTTGAACTGTGGGTGCTCTCTCAGCTTGCGAGTGAGCCCCAACCCGTCCAGTCTCGGCATGTTTTGATCGGTCAACACTAGGTCGAACACTTGAGTTTGCGCTTTCTCGTAAGCATCAACCCCATCGACAGCTTCTACAACTTGATATCCAGCGCCCGTTAAGGTGAAAGACACCATCTTGCGCATGGACGGCGAGTCGTCAACTGCGAGTATTAAAGGCATGTGTAGCTCCGACTGATTCTATGAATGGAAAACGAAATTCAGAAAAGTTCAATGGATCCAGCGTCCATTTCATCTTGTGTTACTGGGTTGGGGCGCTCTGGCACCTCTTCAACGAACGGAACCGCTTCCCCATCCTCTTGCCCCATTGACTCCGAGGCCAAACGGTAGGCGCAACCCTGAAGAATTTTGGATGAATGAACAATCAGCTGGGAGGCCAGATCTTGAAACTGCAGTTCGGTCACAGCCGACCTCAACGTATTTCGAACTGACTCCAGTGCCGCCGAATCCCCAAAGGCAGGATCATCCAAGTTGGCGCTCGCGCGAGTAAAGCGCTCCATCAGGTTTTCCATCGTGTGGGCAAGCAATCCGTCAAGTCGATTCAAATCATGGACGACCACAAGCAGCGAATCCTGCAGGTCAGCCACAAGAATGACTGGCAGTTGAACCGCTGGAACAGTGGGGTTTGACTGATCTTGTTGCATTTCTATCCAATCTCAATGCCAATTGCCAAACCACAATGCATTGCAAGCAAGAGTTGATAACGGCAAGGTTAGCAGGAATCCAGCGAACCGGGCAAAAATCATCTAGGTTGTTTTTACCATGACAAGACGTCAACAACAACCACGGCATCATTGACAATGATAGCGTTAAACATCATGCAAAAACCCCTTGACCAACCCATGCTAAGGATCCTTCACCTAGAGGACTCAGCCATTGACCATCATTTGGTGAAATTGGCGCTGAATAAATCGATCAGCAACATGGAGATGGAAAGAGTGGAAACCATGGATGAGTTTCACCACATAGTCTCCAATCGCCCATTTGACGTCATATTGGCAGACTACCGGCTTCCTGGCTTTACCGCTTTGGACGCATGGAGTGAACTTCAAAAAAGAGCGGATCCGCCTCCATTCATCCTATTGTCCGGCGCCATTGGCGAGCCTGCGGCGGTAGAGGCCATTCAGCGCGGAATCAGTGACTACCTCTCCAAAGACAACCTGAATCAACTGCCCCAAGTCATTCGACGCACCCTTGAGGTTCGGCGAATTCAAAAGGAAAAACAACGGGCAGATCAGGCACTTTTGCGATCAGAACGGCGGCTTGCAGAATTCGCCGAACACCTTCAAGCCACTATCGATCTTGAACGGGCTTCGATTGCGCGTGAAATTCATGACGACATCGGTGGCGCGCTGGCCGCCGTCAAATTCGATGTATCCTGGATTGGGCGACACTCAACCGATCCAGCGACACAGGCTCATGTCAATGCCGCCAATGAAATGTTGCAGCACGCACTGGAGGCCAGTCAGCGCATCATGATGAATCTGCGCCCGGCGATTCTCGACCAAGGCCTAGTTGCAGCAGTCCAGTGGTTGGCGGCGGGCTTCGTGCGGCGCACCAACATGAACACTCAGGTCAACGTAAACTGCGGACACAGCCTCATCGACAAAGCTGTTCAATTGGTTGCATTCAGAACTGCGCAGGAAGCATTGACAAATATATCCAAGTACGCCAAATGTACTCATGTGACCATTGATCTGACCGATACCGAAGGTCACCTTACGCTGGAGGTGCGGGACAATGGGCAAGGCATATTGATGAATGAACTCGAGAAACCCAAGTCTTTCGGCATTAGCGGCCTACGTGAGCGTGCCAGAACAGTGGGGGGTTGGCTGGATGTCAGCGCCCACCCAGGTAGCGGTACAGCCATCATTCTTTCGGTGCCGCTGAAGTCAACTGACGCGACGCACTGTGACGGGCCGGATCAAAATGATTAATGTAATCCTTTGTGATGATCACGCGATGATACGTCGCGGCATACGCGACACGCTTTGTGAGGCGGTGGACATCAAAGTGACGGCAGAGTCCGGAAGCTACGCTGAAGTTCGCGAGGCCATTCGGACAGCCGCTTGCGACGTGCTGGTGCTCGATCTCAACTTGCCAGGTCGCGGAGGACTGGAAGTTCTATCTAGCTTGCGAGAGACTGACTCCCCCATCAAGGTTTTGATTGTTTCCATGTTTCCGGAGGACCAATATGCGATTAGATGCCTTCGGGCCGGCGCTCAAGGCTATCTCAACAAGGCGGGAAACCCAGCTGATTTGATTAGCGCCGTAAGAACCATCTCACAGGGCCGGAAATACGTCACACCAGACGTTGCAACCATGTTGGTAGAAAGCCTGACAACTCCGGCGAATACGTCCCTGCACGCCTCGCTATCAGAGCGCGAACTTCAAACTCTCCTGAAGATCGCGTCTGGAAAGCGTTTGTCGGATATCGCTGAAGAACTGATGCTGAGTCCCAAGACCGTCAGTGTGTACAGGTCCAGGGTACTTGAGAAACTGAAACTATCGAACAATGCAGAGCTAACGGTGTATGCCATTCGCAACGAGTTGGTTTGACCGTCACGTGCGAACAAACAAATCGATCACACGCTCCATCAGCGACAAGAACGGGTGTTCGAGCATCGGCAATGTTGCAGCGATACCAACCA
>JBBKVN010000186.1:0-2519 GCA_037968455.1 Rhodoferax sp. | reverse complement strand
TGCAACGTGGCCAAGACGTGCTTGCGATAGGCCGGCAGGTCCGGCATCACGGAAGGTCGCAGATTGGCATCGATGACTACGGTCCGCCCGGCCTCGCGTTGGCTGGCCAACCACGGCAGATACGTTTGTGCATCGTCGGGCGACAGTGCCAAGGCACCAGTGCACACTAGAGACACGGTGCTGGACTGCGCGCAAGCTGCCGTCAAGGCCGCCGCCGTGGTCGCCCGGTCAGCCACACCCTCCCTGTAGAAGGAATAGTCCGGGTGCCCCTGTTCATTGACCCCCACCACTGCCAGAGACGTCACTTGCTGAACTGGCTCGGGTGCGGCCAAGTGCACTCCGTCATCGGCCATTCCTTTCGCCAATTGACGACCAAATCGGTCGCGCGACAAAGGGTTGAGGTAAAGCGTGCCAACGCCCTGCCGAGCCAAGGCGCGCGACAGGTTGTACACCGCGCCGCCCAAACAAGGCTGAAGCAAGCCGGCGTCATTGCGAATCAGGTCAATCAACGCTTCGCCAGCAGCAGCGACCTGGATTTTGGTATTTAGTTGTATCATCTTAGGGAAGTTATTAAGTAAAGTAACTTGATTTAATAAAATTTTCCCAACTATAGATCAAGCACGCTTTGTCGTAAAGCGTATTTACCTAGGGGTCACCCCCCACCCACTGATAACACGAAGGTCGGCCTTCAAAGGACTCTGAGCACTTTGGCCCTGGCCATGAGTTCTGCGGCCTTCGCTGCGGGTGAATCCATCATTGGTTTGATCACCAAAACAGAAAACAACCCTACTTCGTCAAAACGAAAGAAGGCGTACAGGCTGAAGCCAAGAAGATGGGCGCCAAGTCGGTCGACGATCTGCCCGCAGACGCCCACGCGTGACAGACCGATGCTGAAAGGAATCAACCCCCTGATCACTCGAGAGTTGCTCAAGCTGCCCATGGAAATGGGCCATGACGACGCATTGGTGGTGGCCGATGCCAACTTCACGGCGATGAGCATCGCTGCCGCAAACCCATGTTGCGACTGCACGGAACCTCGATGGTGCAAGCTGTTGGGGCCATCACCGCCCTACTGCCTTTGGCCGATGATGTAGACCACCCGGTGTCCTACATGCAAGTTAGTGGCACCGACGGCGACTACCGCGCTGAAGTACAAAGGGAGGTGATGGGTAACCACACCCCCCAACTGTTTCCAATTCAAAGTGCCCAGGCTGTGGATCGTTTTGCGTTTTACGAGCGGACCTGGGTCGCCTACGCCATCGTTCTGATCGGTGAGCAACAGCCATTCGGAAACTTTATTCTGCGCAAGGGAGTGATCGGCGAAAATCTGCGTCCATGACACCAGACGCCACGCTTTCCGACACACCATCGCCCCCACTGCTACGACCCCGTGGCTCCAACCATGTGGGCATGAGGCAGTTCAACGAACGTGTGGTGCTGCAGGCCATTCGGCTCAATGGCAGCTTGCCCAAAGCCGATTTGGCCCGCGTCACCGGGCTGACCGCACAAACCATTGGCTTGATCACCACCCGGCTGGTCGAAGACGACTTGGTGATCAAGCATGACAAGGTGCGCGGACGCATTGGCCAACCCTCTGTGCCGCTGGCGCTGAACCCGGATGGCGCATTCTCCATGGGCATCAAGATCGGTCGGCGCAGCGCTGAATGGCTGCTGGTGGACTTCACCGGCGTTGTTTGCCATCGGCAAAGCTTGCACTACGATTTTCCCGTCGCCCACACCCTTTTGCCCGCCATTGGTGAGCGCCTGAACGCCATGCACAAGGCGCTGGGGCCTTTGCGCGATCGACTGGTCGGCATTGGGGTGGCCGCGCCCTTTCAAATGGGTGGCTGGCACAAGATGCTGGGCCTCTCTGACTCAGATTCCAGCGAATGGGACCAAATTGACCTCGGCGCCCAGATTCAAGCGATGACCGACGTTCCTGTGAGTTTCGTTCGGGACACATCAGGCGCCTGCATGGCCGAATTGGTGGCGGGACGCGGGCGTGATTTAAAAAGCTTTGTCTACCTCTTTGTGGACACCTTTGTGGGCGGCGGGTTGGTGATTAATTCCCATTTGCACGTGGGCAGCCACGGCAATGCAGGCGCCGTGGCGTCACTGCCGACGGCATTGATAGATGGCCCTATGCCACCGCCGCAACTGGTTCGCCAAACCTCACTCTGGGAGTTGGAGCAGCGTTTTCTGGCCCTCGGACTGGACCCCAGTGCAGCCTACGACGAGCGGGCAATGGAAGAGCCATTTGCCACTGAAACACAAGCTTGGCTGAAACTGGCAGCACTCGCGCTGGCGCATTGTGTGATTAGTGGCACGGCCTTTTTGGACATCAAAGCGGTGGTGATCGACGGCTCATTTTGCCGAGCTTTGCTCACTCAGCTCATTGATGCCACCCGGCAAGCCCTCAAAGGCTACAACTGGGAAGGTCTTTGGCCGGTGAACCTGATGGAGGGAAAAATTGGCCCGGATGCGGGGGCCCTGGGCGGCGCGCTCTTGCCTTTGCACGG
>JBBKVN010000185.1:0-4289 GCA_037968455.1 Rhodoferax sp. | reverse complement strand
CCGCCATCCAGAATGATGATTTCACCGCGCGCCAGCTTGGCAACAATGTGGTCGTACATGGGTGAATGGCCTTTCAGAAAAGCTCGTTGGGTTTCTGGCGAGGGTACTCCCAACCAGCCTGCTGTCCACAGCAAAGTCATGGGTTGTGAATTCAAGATGAACACCCCGCCGGAATTGCCCAACCACCACGAAGACGTGGGTGAGCTCATGCGCTCCGCCACCGGGCGGCTCGAAGCCTTCTTCAGACGTTTGGTTGACTTGGGTCAGCCGCACGGTGACATTGCCCAAGAGATCAACGCCGAATTCATGGCGAAATCTCTGCTTACGCTCACCGTGGGTTTGCGGGTTCTGGCGCGAGGTGCCTTTGGTGCAACGGGCCTGCAGGCCATCAACAGCTGCGCCTTAAGGCCCATTGGCCACTAAGCGATTGAAATCTCAGCTCATTTGATATAGCAACTCGTTGCTCTACCCCCCGCCCATCAAGACGAATGAGCACATTGCTTGGGTACAAGACGGCAAGGCCGTTTTGAAGGTCAATGGCCTCCCTATGAGATCCAGTTCGCCATCGAGAAAGCGCATGTCCCGAAGTCAGAACCGCGCGAGCCGAGCACTTTTTTTGTTTCGATGAGGTTGTGCGCAGATCTGCGTTGACTCTTCCAGATCTGAATATGTGCGCCATATGGACAAGGCCCCACAAACGTTTTTCCACCAAGTTAGATGCGCACAGCAGCAATGCCTCCGCACCAGCGCACTCACTCGCACATATGGTGCTAATCTGGACATCCTTTAGGAGCTCTACACCACCGTGACCCAAATTCGAATCAGCCATACAACGGTCTATCACTACCGCAACGCCGTGAGCCTGAGTGCACATCGGCTGATGCTGCGTCCAAGAGAAAGCCGTGAACTGCAACTCATGTCACACAGCTTGACCGTGTCTCCCGACGCAACGATCGCGTGGGCACACGACGTCTCGGGCAATGCCGTCGCGACAGCCTCATTCACGGGAAAGACCGACATGTTGCGGATTGAGAGCAACCTTGAACTGAACCTCACTGGCAACCCTTGGCCCATCTTCAATATTTCGACCTCGGCCCTCAACTACCCCTTCTTCTATTCGAACGATGACCGCGCCGATCTTGGCGCCCTCGCCATACAGCAATACCTCGACCCGATGGGGCGCCTCCAGAAATGGGCCCGGTCATTCGTGCGGGGCGCCGCACCCGACACGCGGGAGTTGCTGAAGGCCATCAGCCACGGCGTGTCTGAAGCCTTGCAGTACGAGGTACGCGAAAGCGAAGGCACCCAGACGCCCATTGAATCACTGGACCGCGGCAAGGGCTCATGCCGCGACTTTGCCATTTTGTTTGCCGAAGCGGTACGCAGCCTGGACATCGGCGCCCGCATCGTGTCGGGCTATCTGTACGACCCCCAAAGCACACAAACAGGCTCCTCGGGGTCCGGCTCCACCCACGCGTGGGCCGAGGTCTATGTGCCTGGGGCGGGCTGGATCAACTTCGATCCGACCAACCGCAGCATCGGCGGCTTCAACCTGGTCCCGGTCGCCGTGGCCCGCGACATCACGCTCTTGATGCCCGTGTCCGGCAGCTATGTCGGCGCCGCTGACGCGTTTGCCGGCATGGAGGTTGAAGTTCGGGTGAGCTGACTGATCAGGGCGCCCTAGCTCCCCGGCGGCGCAACGTTTTGCCGGGCTTTTGATGGATGACGTGGTGGTTGTGTGAGAGAAGTTCGTGCCGTCTTCCGCCAACTCACCCAAATGGGGGATGGTCAGAGTGCGGTGAAGATGTGAAGATTGCCAACCCAGCAGGCGAATGCAACTCTCAACAGCTGGCTTTTTGCTATGTTTAGTAGAGCAAACTATTCAATCCGCTTGGCAGAAAATCATCATTGAACTTGCCTCGTTGTGACGAAGCAACTTGCAGTACAAATTTCGTTAGTCGTCACAAGAGGTAGAAACAATGTCTCGAAAAGTTGTTGACGTCAAGCGTCTTTTGCAAGCGCGGGCGAATAGGCAAAGTCGTCTTGATAGGCAATTGGTAAATTGCGTCAAGGCGATACTCCAGTGCACGGCTGCTGGCGAGCTAATATTGGCTAACTCCGTTGACGCAAAAATCGCTCCTCTGCTTGAGAGGTCGGTGGTGATTTCTACAGTTACCGCCGTTGAGGTTTACTTTCGTGACTTCTTGGGCACAGTATTCGAGGTGTGCACTCAAGAATTTTTTGAGCCACATCTCAAGCAGCTTTTTCCTGAAAAGCTTGATATTTCTGAGTTGCTTGAGCTATATCGGCATCAAGTGAATCCGTTGGAGCTTGTGCTAGCAGCGCAGTCTTTTCAGAATATAGAGCGAATAGATCGCGTGTTTTCAAAATTCCTTTCTGGACGTACCCTGATGAAGAGCGTTGTAGGGCTTCGTCTTCGCGTCAAGGGAGACCTTGGCGAGGGAACCGGATTCACCAACGACGATCTTTTGGCGGTAAGCCGCCTGTTCGCCCTACGGCACGAGCTTGTTCACGATCCCGCTCGGAGCTCTTTTTTCACTGAGGAAACACTTAACGATGTTTGGTGTACAGGTGGTCTAGTGGCGAGGGCGGATGTTGTACTAATGGAGGCGATCAAGCGTGGACTTAAACCAGAGTTTGCAATTGACCTTGTCGAACAATAAATATCCAACCGCCTAACTCGGTCACTGAGTCGACAACCAAAAAACTGGCCGCGTTCCGGCGCGGCGTCATTGTTGACTACGCGCGACCAGCTTTTGACTGCCGCTCATGGCCAATGTTTTTCAGACAATCGTTGCCCCAACACTAGCGTAGCGACAAAAGGCAGTGAGGTTCCGTCCTCAGTACTCATCAGTTGATGAAATCCAATAGTGAATGACTCGCCTTCGATTTTAGGAATTTAAAGTATCTATTCATCTGATCGAATAAGTGGTTGATTTAATTCAGTTTTACAGTTTATTAATCTATTCATAAAATGAGTCATGACCACCGACAACCCCCTTGCCCCCAAAGTTTTACAAGCCCTGCGTCGTCAGGGGGGGGTGCTGTCCAGCGCGGAGTTGCAGGAGCAGTTGGGGGTAAGTCAGCCGACGGTGTCGCGGGCGTTGGCGCCGTTGGTTCAGGCGGGGCAGGTGCAAAAAGTGGGAGCGGCGCGTTCGCAGCGTTATGTGTTGCCGCGCACTGTGGCGGGTGTGGGACGCGAGGTGCCGGTGATGCGGGTGGACGAGCAGGGTCAGGCGTCGCCTTTTGCCCGGCTGGTGCCCTTGCAAGGCGGCGCCATTTGGGTGGACGAGGCGGACGGCCTGAGCCAGCAACACGGCGGCCTGCCCTGGTTTCTGGACGACATGCGCCCGCAAGGCTTTATGGGGCGCACCTTTGCCCACGCCCACCCTGAACTGCAACTGGGCACGGACCCGCGCCACTGGAATGACGACGACGTGCTGCGAGCGTTGGCCCTGTTTGGCGATGACTTGCCCGGCAATCTGGTGGTGGGTGAGGCCGCGTTTCAGCGCTTTCACACCCTGCCCCAGCGGGCCTCACGGGCGGAGTCGCATGCTGACTACCCGCGCATGGCCGAGCAGGCCATGCAGGGCACGCTGTCGGGTTCGTCAGCGGGTGGCGAGCAGCCCAAATTTTGTACGCGCCACGGCGAGCGCCATGTGATTGTGAAGTTTTCCCCCGCCGGGGATGCGCCGGTGGACCAGCGCCTGCGGGACTTGCTGGTGTGTGAGCATCTGGCTTTGAGCGTGTTGGCACAGGCTGGCTTGCCAGCGGCCAAGACGGACATCGTCCAAGGGGGCGGGCGCATTTTTCTGGAGGCTGAGCGCTTCGATCGCACCGCCCAGGGTCGCATCGGCATGGTGTCTTTGATGGTGTACGACAACGAATACGTGGGCGAGATGGACAACTGGGCGGCGACTGCCAACCGCATGCTGGCGCGCGGCCTGCTGACCCCAAAGGACGCCCGCACGCTGCGCCTGCTGGAAGCGTATGGCGTGTTGATTGCCAACACCGACCGCCATTACGGCAACATTTCGCTCATTCTGGACAAGGACGACTGGACGCTCTCGCCCACCTACGACATGCTGCCCATGATGTACGCGCCGGTGGGCGGCGAACTGGTGGCGCGCGACTTTGCCGCCCGACCCTTGCAGCCCACGGCGGCCACCCTGCCGGAGTGGGATGAAGCCAAGTCGCTGGGCCGCACCTTTTGGCAGGCGGCGGCCAACGATGGCCGCATCTCTGAAGGGTTCAGAGCCATTGCACAA
>JBBKVN010000184.1:0-2693 GCA_037968455.1 Rhodoferax sp. | reverse complement strand
TCAGTTTGGCGGGCCCTGTTGCACATCGCTTAACAGTCGCCCCAACTCCTTCTTGACCACGCCATAACATTCGCAGGCCTGCGTCTCCAGTCCCTTTCGGTCCAGCACCGCAATGTGGCCGCGACGGTAACGAATGTAGCCCGCGTTTTGTAAGTTGCCGGCTGCTTCAGTCACGCTTTCGCGCCGCACGCCCAACATGCTGGCCACCAGTTCCTGCGTCATGACGAGTTCGCGTGCAGGCACCCGGTCCATCGTCAACAACAACCACCGACACAGCTGTTGCTCCACAGAATGGTAACGATTGCACACCGCCGACTGGCTCATTTGTGTCATTAGCGCCTGGGTGTAGCGAAGCAGCAAACGCTGAAAACAACCAGCCCGATTGAACTCGGTCAGCAACAGGTGGCGGTCAAGTCGGTAAGCATGACCCGCCGTCTGCACCACGGCCGAGCCGGGAGTGGTTTCGCCCCCCATGAAAAGAGAGACACCCACCATGCCCTCGTTGCCGACGCCGGCCGTTTCAGCCGACGCACCAGTTTCAGTGACGTAGTGCAGCGAGACGATGGACGTTGTGGGGAAATAGGCGTGGCGCAACTGGCTGCCAGGTTCGTACAGCATGTGGCCCAGCGGCATGGGAACCAGTTCCAGCTCGTTGGAAAAGGTAGCGAAGTCTGCGTCAGGCAATGCCGCCAACAAATGATTTTGTTGGGGGGTGTGAAGCGGCGGCGTGTTCATACCGGTACCCTCCCGATTCAAGTCGGGTCCAGCACTTCCACGCCGATGCCGCGGTAACCTAGAAACCGGCCACTCCCACTGAACATGGGCTCGCCGCTGACCCTGAACTTCTTCCGGGAGCGATCGGCATTGAACCGGTGAAACGGAAAGTCCAAAAATGGCTCCCGAGCTGCAATGGTGGCGCGCAAGGTCTCGCGCTCGGTCTCGTCCCAAATATTGACTTGTGCGCCTCTGGCGGGCTCTATCGAACCCTCCGCCGGGATGCCCAACATCTCCAGTACCGGGCCCGACACTTTGGTAAAAACACCATTTTCGTCCTGCTCCCAATACCAGTCGGATGCCAGTTCGGTCAGGCTGCGGAAACGTGCCTCACTTTCGCGCAATTCCGCCGTTCGCTCCAGCACGGTTTGTTCCAGAATTTTGTTGAAATCAGCCAATCGCTTGTACAGCAGGCGCACTTCCAGCATGTTGTGAATGCGCGTTTTGACCTCGACCAGGTCGAACGGTTTACTAACAAAGTCTTTGGCGCCGGCCTGTAAAGCGCGCAGTTTGTGGCCAGGTTGGGCTGTGAGAACAATCACCGGCAGGTACGCATCGGTGGTGCTGGTTTTAAGCCCCTCCATCACTTGAAAACCATCCATCAACGGCATCTGAAGATCGAGCAGGATCAGGTCATAGTTGTTCTGGCGGTGCAAGACACAGACCTCTTGCGGCTTCATGGTGGAGGTGACGCCGGTGTACCCAGCGCCTTGCAACAACTGCAACAGGAGCTGCACGTTGGCCTCTTGATCGTCGACGACCAGAATCTTGGCGTTCAAAATATCAGTTGCATCAATCATGGGAATCACCTCTTGTATCTATAAGGTAAGGCACATCAACGCGGTCCGGGTGTTCGCGTGCTCTGATCCGCCAATGGGTTGTCGCATCGCTTACTCCAAAGTGTCTGCCGTCAGCGCCAAACACTGGTCCAGCGCCAGCATGAATTCGTCAATCTTGATGGGTTTGGTCAGGTAGCGCTGAAAGCCGGCCTCCATTCCCCTTTCGATGTCGCGCGGCATCGCATTGGCGCTCAGCGCCAGTACCGGAATATGGCAGGTGGCCGGGTCCTCGCGCAACAGCCCCAAAGCCTGCAACCCGCTGATGCCCGGCAAATTGATGTCCATCAAAATCACATCTGGCAGGTGAGCGCGGGCCAGTGCCATGCCGCGCAGACCATCTTCGGCCCGAAGCAGGCGGATGTCGGAGCGGCGGGCAATCAGTTGCGCCACCAACTCCATATTGGCTATGTTGTCTTCCACATACAACAAGGTACGCAGGGCCACACCTTCTCTGCCCAGCGCAATGGGCGCCGTAGGGATGGATTCCTCGGTCAACACCAGTGCATGGGGTTCCGCCAGATTGAGCTCAAACCAGAACTCGCTGCCCACCCCCACGGTACTTTCGGCGCCAATGGTGCCCCCCATTAACTCCACCAACTGCTTGCTAACCACCAGGCCGATGCCAGTCCCCTCTTCACCGCTGTCCTCCTGGCCCAGCCGGTTGAAGGGCTGAAACAGCTGTCCCAGCTTGTGGGCGGACAAACCCTCCCCTGTATCGCGCACGCTGACGTGAAGGCGCTGTTGATCGATGATCCTGCAGCTCACGTCGACGGAGCCGTCCGCCCGGTTGTACTTGATGGCGTTGCTCAGCAAGTTGACGACCACCTGCTTGACGCGGGTTTGGTCCGCCGCCACAAAGCAGGGGCTGCTGAACGCGGGAAAACGCATGTGGATGCCCCGGCTATTGGCCTGCGGTTGGATCATGGTCTCGCAATCGCTCAGGACCTCGGGCAAGGACACGGGCTCCAGCGACATCGACAAACGCCCCGACTCGATCAGCGCCAGATCCAGAATTTCGTTAATCAGTTTCAACAGATACCAACCCGCTTTGAGGATTTGCTCAATGCTGCCGGCCTGGGC
>JBBKVN010000183.1:0-6158 GCA_037968455.1 Rhodoferax sp. | reverse complement strand
GTCAATGAGCGCCTGAGCGACATCCTGCTGGCCGCACGCGTGCAGTGGAGCCCACGCTGGCTGACCGATACCAACGTGCAGTACAGCCCGGGCAACCGCGAATCGGTGCGCACCACGCTCAGCGGCCGCTACACGCCGAGCAAGTTCCGCGTGCTCAGCGCCGCTTACCGCCTGCAGCGCGGCAGCAGCGAACAGTTCGACGTGGGCTGGCAGTGGCCGCTCAACGATCTCTTCGGCGAGCCTGCGCGCACCGAGGTGCCTGGCCGTGCGCTCGGCCCGGGTCAGTGGTACAGCGTGGGCCGCATCAACTACAGCGTGCCCGATCGCAAGGTGGTCGATCTCGTGGCTGGCTTTGAGTATGACGCCGGCTGCTGGGTCGGGCGCGTCGTGCTCGAGCGCCTGCAGCGCAGCACCGCCGTGGCCAACCAGCGTATCCTGTTCCAGCTGGAGTTCACGGGCTTCTCCCGCCTCGGCTCCAACCCGCTGAAAACCCTCAAAGAAAATGTGCCGCGCTACCAGTACCTGCGCGAAGAAATCAACCCGCCCAGCCGGTTCCAACAATATGACTGACCGCTCCTCCCGTTTTCCCCGTCTGGCCATCTGGGTGCTGTGCAGTTCGCTGTTCGGTACTTCGGTCGTGCACGCACAGGCCCTGCGGCCCTCCAGCGGGTTGCGCGCGCCTGCTGCGCCCGCCTCTACGGCCTCCACGTCCCGCACCGCCGACTTCATCGTGGCGCTGGTCAATTCCGAGCCGGTGACCAACAACGAAGTGCGCCAGCGCATGGTGCGCCTGGAGCAGCAGCTCACCCAGCAGTCGGCGCCTGTGCCTCCACGCGACCAACTCGCACGCCAGGTGCTGGAGCAGATCGTCAGCGAGCGCGCCCAGTTGCAGCTCGGTACCGAGCTCGGCATCCGTGTCGATGAAGCGTCGCTCGCGCAGGCCGAGCAGTCCATCGCTGCGCAGAACCAGCTCACACCCGAAGAATTTCGCCGCCGCATCGCAGCCGACGGTGTCGACATCAACCAGTTGCGCAATGACCTGCGCAACCAGATCCTGCTGCAGCGCTTGCGCGAGCGCGAGGTGGATTCGAAGGTGCGCGTGACCGAAGCCGACATCGATGACTTCATCCGCGAGCGACAGGGCAGCAGCGATGTGTCCAGCCTGCAGCTCAATCTCTCGCAGGTGTTTGTGGCAGTGCCCGAAGACGCTGCGCCCGACCGTGTGCAGACGCTGCAGGCGCGCGCCCAGGGCGTGGCCGATCGCGCGCGCGCCGGTGGCGATTTTGCCGAGCTGGCGCGCGAATTTTCCGAAGCACCCGAGCGCGCCAATGGTGGTCAGTTCGGCATGCGCCCGGCCGACCGCCTGCCCGAGCTGTTCGTGGAGGCCACCCGCGCGCTGAGCGCTGGTGGGGTCGCAGGCCCCGTGCGCAGTCCGGCGGGTTTCCACGTTCTCAAGGTGATCGAGAAACGCCAGGCGGGTCTGCCCGATGTGAGCGTCAACGAAACCCGCGCACGTCACATCCTGTTGCGCCTGGGCCCGCAGCTCAGCGAAGCCGACGCCGTGGCCCGGCTGGCCGGATACCGCCAGCAGCTGGCCAGTGGTCAGGCCACGTTTGAAGCCCTGGCGCGTGAACACAGCCAGGATGGCTCCGCCCGCGACGGTGGCAACCTCGGCTGGGCGCAAGCCGGTCAGTTCGTGCCCGAGTTCGAAGCCGCCATGGGCCGCCTGCGCCCGGGCGAGGTGTCCCCGCCACTGGTGTCACGTTTCGGCGTGCATCTGATTCGTGTGGAAGAACGTCGCCAGAGCACGCTCTCGGCGCGTGATCAGCGCGAAATGGTGCGCGGGCTGGTGCGCGAGAAAAAGATCAACGAAGCGTCGCGCACCTGGGTGCAAGACGTGCGTGGCCGCGCCTACGTCGAATACCGCGAAGCGCCCCAGCTGTGATGCTGCAGGCTTCGTCGGTGGCCTGCGCATGAAGCACATCGCCCGCAAGCGTTTTGGTCAGCACTTCCTGACCGATGGCGCGATCATCGAAGCCATCGTGGACGCCATCTCGCCGCAGCCCGGCGACGCGATGGTGGAAATCGGCCCTGGCCTGGCCGCCCTGACACAGCCGCTGGTGGAGCGCCTGGGGCGTCTCACCGTGATCGAGCTGGACCGTGATCTGGCGGTGCGCCTGCGTGCACATGCCCAACTCCAGGTGGTGGAGTCCGACGTGCTCAAGGTGGATTTCACCGCACTTGCCAGCCAATTGCTGGAGCGAGACGGTGACCCCGCCTTGGGGCGGAGCGTGAGGGCATTGAGGGTCGTGGGGAACCTGCCTTACAACATTTCCACGCCCATCCTCTTTCACTTGCTCGATCACGTGAACGTCGTGCAAGACCAGCACTTCATGCTGCAAAAGGAAGTGATCGACCGCATGGTGGCGCGCCCGGCCACGTCCGACTACAGCCGCTTGTCGGTGATGCTGCAGTGGCGCTACGCCATGGACAACGTGCTGTTCGTGCCGCCCGAGAGTTTTGACCCGCCGCCGCGCGTGGACAGCGCCATCGTGCGCATGGTCCCGCTGGCCGAACCGCCAGCGATCGACATCGCACGGTTCTCGGCAATGGTGCAAGTGGCCTTCAGCCAGCGCCGCAAGATACTGCGCAACACGCTGGGCCGATGGCTCGAAGAGCAAGGCTTCGCGGGCGAATTCGACCTGCAGCGCAGGGCCGAAGAAGTGCCGGTGAGCGAGTACATCAGCCTGGTCAAACAACTCCCGGCATGAAAAAAGCCGCTGCAGGTGCAGCGGCTTTTTTCCGGGGCAGCCCAGCTCAGGCTGCGGCCAACCAGTATCCAGCGTTGAACGGGCTGCTCATGCGCAGCGCAAAAGGCGACACGTCCAATAGTTTGTCGGTTGGCATCTTCTCACCGGAGTCGGTGGTCAGGTCGATGCCGGGCACGGTCGCGTTGGATGCGTTAGTGCCTTTTGCCTCGTTCGCCCGTTCTGCTTGGCTGGTGTGTGCAGAACGGGCTACAGAAAAGAATAGAAACACCTGAAGGGTATCTTTCGGTCCCCCCAGTAGTCCGCGGTGTCACGGAAGATGTCGAGCAATTGCTCGCGTGCTTCCTTGTCAAATTTGACGTTGGCTGGAATGTGCTCCAACACGGCGATAAAGCCAGGCTGGGGGCCCGACTTGTAAACCGGGTCGGTCATGCTGTCGTACAAAGCGTCAAAATTCTTGCCGCCTTGCGTGACCAGCTTGAACTGCTGGCCAATCAGGTCCATGACGTCTTGCTTGGTCTGGGCCGTGGCCAGATTGGCGTACAGGAAGTGGTGACCCAAAACCTGCGCAGCCTCCTGCAGCTCAGGCACGCGAAATGCCCGAATCGACTGAACGATGTTGGCCCGGATCCCTTTCAGCGGCAAGTCCGCTGGCGGGCGTTCAGACGCCTCGGCTGCGGCACGTTGCAGTGCAGCATTTTCTTGACTAAGTGACATATTCATTCTCGGCACGCTTTTCAATAGAAAAATAAACGGTCTCAGGGCACGATCTTGCGAAAACTATCGTAATGATCGGCCGTGTAAAAACAGGTATCCGGCGCTCGGGGAGGGCCGCCGCAAACAATGCGACGGGCGCCCCGGTGACTTAATCCGGGTGTTGCGACGGTGTATTCACGGTAGTAGCCCCGGGTTTGCCCCGGCAACAAGCGCTCTCGGTTTCCAAAAACCGAGCCATCCTTGTCGTACTTGAATGGGCCCCCTTGGGGAATCTGTCGGTAAACAGAAGCACCTTCAGCAGGCATTTCCGCGACGCTGACCGTGGTCGAGCTGTCGACCGAAACCGGCCCTTTGGCCTGCACCCACCAAACGGCGGACGCTGCCGACAGCAGCAAGCCGGCTAAAACCGCCTTCAAGCGCGCTGAACCCACCATGAAAAATACTCTCACAACACTCCGGGTTTACCCGGAAATTTCAAGGTCGCTAGTGTCGTGTATTTGCAAACAAAATGCAAGTGATTGCCCATTAAACAGGCAATCATTGCATTGATTATCTGAAGTCAGCGTGCGCCAACTTACTTGTTGGCGCCTATCGGGTCGCGTTTGCGTCTGCCACGGTCAAGGCGGTCATGTTCACAATCCGGCGCACCGTGGTGCTGGCCGTCAGAATATGAACAGGTTTGGCCGCGCCCAACAGCACCGGCCCAATCGCAATATTGCCGCCCGCTGCGGTCTTGAGCAGGTTGTACGCAATATTGGCCGCATCAATGTTGGGCAACACCAGCAGATTGGCATCGCCAATCAGCGAGCTATTGGGCATCTGCTTGGCGCGCGCCGCGCCATCCAGCGCGATATCGCCATGCATTTCCCCGTCCACCTCAAGCCAGGGGGCCTGTTGCTGGAGCAACTCCAACGTTCTGCGCATTTTGACGGCGCTAGGCATATTGCTGCTGCCAAAATTGGAGTGGGACAGCAGCGCGGCTTTGGGGTGAATGCCAAAACGCAACATTTCTTCGGCCGCCATGACGGTGATTTCAGCCAACTCTTCGGCCGTGGGGTCGTAGTTGACATGTGTGTCGACCAAGAAGACCTGCCGGTTGGGCAGCATCAAACCATTCATGCAGGCATAGATCTGCACATCCTGTGGCGTGGTCGGGCTACCGCTCGCGCGCTTGCCAATGACCTGGTCAATGTAGGTCAGGTGCATGGCGGTAGTGCCCCAAGTGCCGCAAATCAGGCCATCCACATAGTCTTTGTGCAGCAACATGGCGCCAATCAGCGTCAACCGGCGGCGCAGTTCAATCTTGGCGTACTGGGCCGTCATGCCCTTGCGCTCGGTCATCTGGTGGTAGGTTTGCCAGAAGTCGCGGTAGCGGGAATCCTGCTCAACGTTGACCACGTCATAGTCCAACTCTTCGCGAAGGCGCAGACCAAATTTGGCAATGCGCTGGGCAATGATGGCGGGCCGCCCAATCAGTGTGGGGCGGGCCAAGCCTTCATCGACCACAATTTGGCAGGCGCGCAGCACGCGCTCTTCTTCACCTTCGGCGTAAGCGACCCGTTTCTTCGTTGCCAACTTGGCCGCATTGAAGATCGGCTTCATCACCGTGCCGGAGGCGTAGACAAAGCTTTGCAGCCTCTCGCGGTAGGCGTCCATGTCCTGAATGGGACGCAGCGCCACGCCACTGTCAGCGGCCGCCTGGGCCACCGCAGGCGCGATTTTCATCATCAAGCGGGGGTCGAACGGTTTAGGGATCACGTACTCGGGGCCAAAGGCGAGTTGCTCACCCAGGTAAGCGGCGGCCACCACTTCGCTTTGCTCAGCTTGGGCCAACTCGGCAATGGCGTGTACAGCAGCAATTTCCATCTCCAGCGTGATGGTGGACGCCCCGGCGTCCAGCGCGCCCCGGAAAATGTAGGGAAAGCACAGAACGTTGTTGACCTGATTGGGGTAATCACTGCGACCAGTCGCGATCACAGCGTCATCACGCACCGATTTCACGTCTTCTGGCGATATCTCCGGATTTGGATTGGCCAGTGCCATGATCAAAGGTTTCGCGGCCATCTTGGCCACCATGTCTTTTTTCAGCACGCCACCAGCAGACAGCCCCAGGAAAACGTCGGCGCCTTCAATAACCTCGCTCAGCGTACGGGCTGACGTCTTTTGAGCGTAAACGATCTTATCGTCGTCCATCAACTCAGTACGACCTTCGTACACCACACCAGCCAAATCGGTGACATAGATGTTTTCCCGCGGAATGCCGAGTTTGACCAGCAAGCCCAAGCAGGCCAGTGCGGCCGCGCCAGCGCCAGAGGTCACCAGCTTGATCTTCGCCGGATCTTTGCCCACGACCTTGAGACCATTCAGAATGGCGGCGCCCACGCAAATAGCGGTGCCGTGCTGATCGTCGTGAAAGACCGGGATCTTCATGCGCTCGCGCAGCTTGCGCTCCACATAGAAGCAGTCCGGCGCCTTGATGTCTTCCAGGTTGATGCCGCCAAAGGTCGGCTCCAACGAGGCAATGATGTCCACGAGTTTGTCCAGGTCGTGCTTTTCGTCGATTTCAAGGTCGAACACGTCAATGCCGGCGAACTTCTTGAACAGCACGCCCTTGCCCTCCATCACCGGCTTGGAGGCCAGTGGGCCAATATCGCCCAGACCCAAAACAGCCGT
>JBBKVN010000182.1:0-3188 GCA_037968455.1 Rhodoferax sp. | reverse complement strand
GGGCCGTACACCGTGAAAAACCGCAGGCCAGTGGTGGGCAATCCGTACAGATGGCTGTAGGTGTGCGCCATCAACTCATTGGCTTTTTTGGTGGCTGCGTACAAACTCACGGGGTGGTCGACGCTGTCGTGCTCAGAAAACGGCATTTTGGTGTTGCCACCATAAACACTGGAGCTGGACGCATACACCAGGTGTTGCACTTTGGCATGGCGGCAGCCTTCCAAAATGTTGGTGAAGCCCAGGATGTTGCTCTCTATGTAGGCGTGGGGGTTTTGCAACGAGTAGCGCACGCCGGCTTGGGCAGCGAGGTGGATAACGCGATCAAACTTCTCTGCCGCAAACAACTTGGCGATTCCCGGTGTATCAGCCACGTCCATCTTGACGAAGCGAAAACTATTGTGCGAAGTAAGTCGGGCCAGGCGGCTTTCTTTGAGGGTGACGTCGTAATAGTCATTGAGGTTGTCCAGCCCCACAACCTCGTCGCCGCGCGCCAGAAGGCGCAGGGCGGTTGTCATGCCGATGAAGCCTGCAGCTCCCGTCAAAAGAATTTTCATCGCCTAGTTCCCATTTGCGTTTTATGGCGCTGATACTAACCCGCGCGCTCTGTCGTCAGTATCAGTCCGCCAAGTCCAACCTTCTGCAAATTTCCAGAGTCGCGGTACTCTGATTCATCGCGTAGAAGTGCAGACCAGGTGAGCCACCAGCGAGCAACTGCTCACACAAGGCGGTGACCACATCCAGGCCGAACGCTTTGATAGAAGCGGTGTCATCGCCAAAACTTTGCAAGCGCAGTCGAATCCAGCGAGGGATTTCTGCGCCGGATGCATCGCTGAAACGCATCAATTGGGTCGAGCTGGTGATCGGCATGATGCCTGGCACCACCGGAATGCTCAGCCCCAGCGCATCGACCTCTTCGACAAACCGAAAGTAAGCGTCAGCGTTGTAGAAATACTGGGTAATGGCGGAATCAGCGCCGGCATTGACCTTGGCAGCGAACGCTTGCAGGTCAGTGGTCGGTGACTTGGCCTGTGGATGGACTTCGGGGTACGCGGCCACTTCAATGTGAAAATCACTGCCTGTTTCGGCTCGGATGAAGGTCACCAAATCGCTGGCGTAGTGAAACTCGCCACCCGCACCGTAGCCGCTCGGCATGTCGCCGCGCAAAGCCACCAGTCGTTTGACGCCCATGGCCTTCAACGTCGCCAGTTGCTCGCGCACAGTCGCCCGGGTTGCCCCGATACAGGAAAAGTGCGACGCGGCGCTCACGCCTTCACCCAAAATGTCACGCACCGTATTAAAGGTGCCCTCTTGCGTCGAGCCACCCGCACCAAAGGTGACGGAACAAAACTCAGGCTTCAAGGCGTACAACTGCTGGCGTACGCCGCGCAGCTTCTCAACGCCTTCGGGTGTTTTCGGTGGAAAAAACTCAATACTGAGCGGAGGTCGGGTGGTCAATGTCATGGCCGTACTTATTTGAAAAAGGGGCGGAGATTGCCCCCGCGACAAGGTCACGGGAATCAACCTCCCAAAGATCAGGAACTCACTGCGGCCGGTTTGCGCGCGCAGATGAAAAATTCCCGGTTACCGTCGCCGCCATCAATGGGGGAGTCAAACCAGTGGGTGACCGTCAAGCCCAACTCAGCACAGGCGTCACGCAAACGCTGCTCAATCAGCGGGTAAAACGAGGCGTCTTTCACGATGCCGCCCTTGCCGACTTGGCCCGGCTGGAGCTCAAATTGAGGTTTGACCAGCGTCAACAAGGTGCCGCCCGGTTTGAGGAAGGGCACCACGGCGGGCAACACCAAGGTTTGAGAGATGAACGACAGGTCGCCCACCACCAGATCAAACTCAGGGTTGAACTCCGAGACCGCAACTTCATCCTCTGAATCATCGTCGCCGTCATCCTCA
The DNA here is from genome assembly GCA_037968455.1 of Rhodoferax sp. Taxonomy (GTDB): domain Bacteria; phylum Pseudomonadota; class Gammaproteobacteria; order Burkholderiales; family Burkholderiaceae_C; genus Rhodoferax. The sequence continues at coordinate 1,280 of JBBKVN010000182.1, read as the reverse complement.
TTCGACACTTCTGATTCAAATTGGCCTTCATCGCCCGTACTGTATGCGTAAGCAGCTATCAAATCAGAAGCAGACAAAGACCGCGCATTGACTTTTTCGACGCACAAGACACGGGGGTCAGCGCGAAGGCTCGGGTGTAACTGGGCGCTGCCCACGTCCACACCCACCACCGACGCCGCGCCGTGCTGCAACAGACAGTCAGTGAAACCGCCCGTGGATTGCCCCACATCGAGGCAAGCCAGGTTGGTGACATCCAGCCCCACATTCTTCAGCGCCGCTTCGAGCTTGAGCCCACCCCGAGACACGTAGCGTGCCTCGGAGTCGTCCAGCAGGCGAATGGGTGCATCCAGAGGCACCTCGTCGCCATTTTTGGCAACACGCCGCCAGGCGTCGTGTTGCATCCACTCCACGCCGTCTGCAATCAGACGCTGGGCTTGTGAGCGGGTGCTGGCGAGCTGACGCTGCACCAGTAGTTGGTCAATGCGCATTGGGGCCTATCAATAACGGTAAGTGTCGGCCTTGTAAGGGCCGGCTTTGGAAACGCCAATATAGGCGGCTTGTTCGTCGGTGAGTTCGCTCAACATGGCGCCCACTTTGGAGAGGTGCAGGCGAGCCACTTTCTCATCCAGATGCTTGGGCAACACATAAACCTTGCCCACTTTGTATTCTTTGGGCTTGGTGAACAGTTCGATTTGCGCAATGGTCTGGTTGGCAAAGCTGGACGACATCACGAAGCTTGGGTGACCGGTGCCGCAGCCCAAGTTCACCAAGCGGCCTTTGGCCAGCAAGATAATTCGCTTGGAAGGCTTGGCGTTTTTGCCTTTGGTCGCCGGGAAAATAACATGATCCACCTGGGGCTTGATCTCGTCCCACTTGCACTTATCCAGCGAAGCGACGTCAATCTCGTTGTCAAAGTGACCGATGTTGCAGACGATGGCCTGGTCCTTCATGGCATCCATGTGCTTGTAGGTGATGACGTTTTTGTTGCCTGTGCAAGTGACAAAAATATCGCACTTGTCAGCGGCGTATTCCATGGTCACCACTTTGAAGCCTTCCATGGCCGCCTGCAAAGCGTTGATGGGGTCAATCTCGGTCACCCACACTTGGGCGCTCAATGCACGCAGGGCCTGAGCGCAGCCCTTGCCCACGTCGCCGTAACCAGCCACCAAGGCGACCTTGCCAGCGATCATGACGTCAGTGGCACGCTTGATGCCGTCAACCAGCGATTCGCGGCAGCCATACAGGTTGTCGAACTTGCTCTTGGTCACCGAGTCATTGAC
>JBBKVN010000181.1:0-2689 GCA_037968455.1 Rhodoferax sp. | reverse complement strand
CCCTATGTCACTCAACTCCAATACCGACAAATCCAGCGATTTGATCGAACAAGCTTCGCGTTCTGCCGACCAGGCCATCCGCGCCACCCAGCATGCCGCTACGGGCGCGGTGGACAGCGTGCGCGACACTTCGCACCAACTGCGGGCCAAAGCTGAATCCACCTCAAACACCACGGACGCATCCCTCGCGGACCGGGTTCGGCAGGTGACACGCTCACGGGACCGCGGATAACGGTTCGACCAATAGCCCCTGATGCCCCCAGCAGTCCCGGTTGACGTTGCCACGGTCACTCACGATGGATGCACTGTTGGTAACCCGCTTTGGGTCGGCACGGAGCGGATCATTTTCTCGGAGCACGCCCTTGACGTCGGTCGCGACGCCGGAAAATTTGCACAGTGGAATATCTCTTTCCGAAACGCGCCAGACAGTAATAGAACCATGGCACCGTCACCCAGTAGCACGTTGTCGGCGAACCGACCATGGGAGTGGCGTGCACAGGGATGGCTGAGGCACGGCGATAACACCATGGTCTTCCCTGGACTGAGCAACGTAGGTGCGCCAGCGCACTGAAGTTTTTCTGGCAGGCCGTTAGGCTGACTCAACTTCTTCTATTGCTTCAAAACCATGTCGCATCTCTTCAACCAACATCTTCAAGGTGTGGTCCTGCTGGCCCTCGTCGCCTTCAGCACCGCTGGGTGTGCAAGCTTGCCCGACACCGAGGCCATTCTGGCGCGCCACACCGCCCAGGCCGCCCGGTTTGAAACGGCCCGCGGCCCTGTGTCTACCCGGCAAAGTGCCGCCATCGTGGCAGCACTCAAACGCCAATCTGGCGACCTCGATATTTTGGACAAGCAGATTGCGCTGGAACAGGCGATCAATGGCAGTCCATTGGTACTGGGCAACAAAGTCACCCTGCTGAAAGACGGCCCAGCTACTCACGCAGCCATGCTGGAAGCCATTTCGAACGCCAAGGACCATATCAACATGGAGTCCTACATCATTGAGGACGACGCCATGGGCCATGTCTTTGCCCAGGCGCTTCTCAAACAGCAACGCCGTGGCGTTCAGGTAAATCTGATTTTTGACAGTGTGGGGAGCATAAACACACCCAGGCTGTTTTTCGACCAACTGAGCGAGGCGGGCGTGGCGGTGTTGGAGTTCAACCCTGTCAACCCGTTGGCAACGCGAGGCGGGGCCTGGCTGATCAACAACCGTGATCACCGCAAGCTGCTGATCGTCGATGGGCGTACGGCGTTCATTGGGGGCATCAACATCAGCAGCGTCTATTCGTCAGGCTCAATCATTCACCCGACCCGTAACGCCAGCGCGGGTAATGGCGCCTGGCGCGACACCCACCTACAGATCGACGGCCCGGTGGTGGCTGATTTCCAGAAGCTCTTTATGAAGACCTGGACCAAGCAAAAGGGTCAGGCCCTCATGGTCAAAAACTACGCCCCCGTGCTCGTCCCCAAGGGCAAAGACATCGTGCGTGCCATCGGCGGCACGCCGGACGACCCCTTCAGCCTGGTTTACCTGACGCTGATCTCGGCTATCGGCAACGCCGAGAAGCAGGTTTTCCTGACCAATGCCTACTTTGTTCCCGACCCCCAACTGATGAACGCGCTCATCAAAGCCGCTGCCCGCGGTGTCGATGTTCGACTGATTCTGCCCAGCTACAGCGACTCGTCTTTGGTATTTCATGCTGGGCGCTCAAATTACGCCCGCCTGCTTGCCAGTGGCGTGAAAATCTATGAGCGCCAGGGTGCCCTGCTACACGCCAAAACAGGCATGGTCGACGGTGTCTGGTCCACGGTGGGGTCCACCAATCTGGATTGGCGCAGTTTCATGGACAACGATGAGGTCAACGCGGTGATTCTGGGGCGCGATTTCGCCCACCAGATGGCCACCATGTTTGCGCTGGACCAAGCAGCCTCGCTGCCTATTGACCCTCAAACCTGGGCAGACCGGCCGATGGAGTTCAAATTCAAGGAGTGGCTGGCCCGCCTGTGGGAACGTTGGCTGTAGTGCCTACTATCGCCCAAACGGGTGAAATTTCCCCCGCACGTGCCGAGCAGGCCTTGGACACTCCCGAGGCCGATGCGAGCTTCGACCTCGTTCTCGCCGACAACTCACTGGGGCAGGTATGCGTGGCACCAAATTTTCCGCGTTGACACAGCAGCGTTTACCTGGGCTTGCGCTTTTAGCGATATCAAGTTTCTCCTCCGAGTTGCTGGCCGCAGACCGGTACTCATTGAAGAGTCGGTTCAGACACCAAGCTGAATTCAACAAATGCCGACAGCGCGTCAATGTTTGGAATGAGCACATTCCGGCGCCCCCTCTCTGTGAATCCAATCACCTTCGCGCGGGCCAATTTGGACATCACACGGCTCACCGTTTCCAGAGCCATGCCGAGATAGCTGCCAATTTCGGCACGCGTCATGCGCAGGGTGATCTGGTCACTGCGCAGACCGCATTCCGCGAGCGACTCGGCCATGTAACGCAGGAATTCCGCAACGCGGACTTCCGCTGGCATGGAACATACCGACATCAGTACGATACGGTCGTGCCAGATCTCGCGGCTCATTGCCTCGTGCAGCAACGTGAGCAGTGCAGGCGTGCCAACGCAGGCATCCAGCAGCGCGTCGTACCTGAAGGTCCAGACTTCACTGGTATCCATCGCGACCGCGT
>JBBKVN010000180.1:0-4389 GCA_037968455.1 Rhodoferax sp. | reverse complement strand
GGCAGTGCCGACTTGTCCAACGGCAACTACTGGGGTTTGCCCACCGAGTGGAAGATGTGGGAAAACTACACGGCCGTGTTCAGCAACACGCCGCTCGCCACCTACATTCTCAACAGCTTCCTGGTCACTATTCCGACGGTGATTGGTGCGCTGACGCTGGCATGCATGGCCGGGTTCGCTTTGGGCATCTACCGCTTCAAGTTGAACTTGCTGGTGTTTTTCTTGTTTGTGGGCGGCAACTTTGTGCCGTTCCAGATTCTGATGATTCCGGTGCGGGACCTGAGTCTGAACCTGGGGCTTTACGACACCATCACCGGCCTGGTGCTGTTTCATGTGGCGTTTCAAACCGGGTTTTGCACCTTCTTCATGCGCAACTTCATTCGCGACTTGCCGCGGGAGTTGATTGAAGCGGCCCGGGTGGAGGGTGCCAGTGAGTTCGAGATTTTCTTCAAAGTGGTGCTGCCTCTGGTTCGCCCGGCGGTGGCCGCCTTGTCGGTGCTGGTGTTCACCTTCATCTGGAATGACTATTTCTGGGCCACGGTGCTGATTCAGGGCAATCACGCCATGCCGGTCACCGGCGGTTTGAAGTCATTGAACGGCATGTGGGTGGCGCAGTGGCACTTGGTGTCGGCCGGGTCCATCGTAGCCGCCATGCCACCCGTGTTGATTTTCTTCCTGATGCAAAAGCACTTTATTGCCGGACTGACCTTTGGCGCGACCAAAGGCTAGGCCTGGTTTCTTTCTCAAGTTATGTACGAATTACTCCGACTGGACGGCGCCCACTGCTGCGCTTTGATCAAATTTCAGATGGGCCGCATTCCCGTGTGGCGGCATTTTGGCGCCAAGATTCCCCGCACCCAGCTGCTAAGCAAGTGGCCCAGCGAGGGCCTGCGGCGCCTGCCGCCCGGCAGCCTGGATCGCTTGGACGGCATTCCCATGCTGCCTGGCTTTGGCAATGGACTGGGCCATGCGCCAGCAGTGCGTGCGCACCGCGATGGCGCGCACGCCGTGCAGGACCTCGTGTGCCGGTCGTATGAGCAGTCGGATGTGGATGGAGTGCAGACCCTTGTGCTGTATTTGGGCGACGCCACCGTCAATACGGAGGTGGGGCTGGAAGTCACCTTGACCCTGACGATGCACAAGGCGACGGATCTCCTGTCAATTCGCACCTCGGTTCGTAACACTGGCACTCAATCGGTTCAACTGGATTGGTTGGCGGCCGGTGCCGTGCCTATTCCCGCACCGTTGACCGAGCTGGGCAGCTTCTCGGGCCAATGGGCGCATGAATTCCAGTGGCAGCGTTGCACGGTGCCCATGGCGGGCTGGCAGCAGCAAAACCGCCATGGCCGGACCTCGCATGAGGCGCCACCGGCCTGTTTCCTGATGACGCCACAGGCCGATGACCAAGGTGGCGAGGTGATTGCGGCCCAGCTAGCCTGGAGCGGCAACCATTCTTTTGTGTTGGATCGCAACGACGATGGCAGCTTCTTGCTACAAGCCGGGGAGTGGCTGGCCCCGGGCGAGGTGCGACTGGCCGCCGGCGAAAGCGCGAGCTCGCCCGCTTTGCACGTGACCTGGTCGAGCCAGGGCCTGAACGGTGCCTCGGGCAACTTTCATCAGTTCGCTCGCCGCCACGTGGTGCGCTGGCCGCAAGCCAGCATGGCACCGCGTCCGGTGCATTTGAATACCTGGGAAGCGGTCTACTTCAACCATGACGACGCCACCTTGCGCGAGTTGGCCGTGCAGGCGGCGGCCATTGGCGTGGAGCGTTTTGTGCTGGACGACGGCTGGTTTCCCGGCCGCCCCGACGACCACAGTGGGTTGGGTGACTGGTGGCCAGACCCGGTCAAATATCCCCACGGGCTGACCCCTTTGATTGAGCATGTACTGGGTCTGGGCATGGCGTTTGGCCTGTGGGTCGAACCCGAAATGGTGAACCCGGACAGCGAGTTGTACCGCCACCACCCCGATTGGGCGCTGCAAAGCAGCGGTCGAATTCCCCAGCTGGGGCGCAACCAGATGGTGCTGGACATCTCCCGACCAGAGGTCAGTGACTACCTGTTTGACAAACTGAACGCCTTGTTGTCGGGCAATGCCATCTCCTATTTGAAATGGGACATGAACCGTGACCTGGCCCAGGCCGAAGACGCCCAAGGGCGTATGGCCTATGGCCGCCAGGTCAAAGCCTTGTACCAATTGTTGGCGCGGGTGCGTGAGGCCTTTCCGCATGTCGAGATTGAGAGCTGCGCCTCAGGTGGCGCGCGCATGGACTTGGGGGTCCTGCAGCACACGCAACGTTTCTGGACCAGCGACAACAACGATGCCTTGTCGCGCGTGACGATTCAGGGTGGCGCGTCGCGTCTGTTTCCGCTGGAGGTGCTGGGCGCCCATGTGGGCCCGGCGCCCGCGCACTCGACGGGTCGGGCGCAAAGCATGGACTTTCGATGCGCGGTGGCCTTGTTTGGCCACATGGGGGTGGAGGCCGACGTGCGCAAACTGGAAGCGACTGAGCGCGCATCCCTGGCCCGCTGGATTGCCCTTTACAAAGAATGGCGCGGTGCCTTGCATTCTGGCGCGTTTCACCAGGGTACGACGGCCAACGGCGTCTGGTGGTTGGTTCACACACCGCAGCGCTGCATTCTGGGGGTCTACACCACCCAGGCGCCGTCGTCGCAACACCATGCGCCCTTGCGCTTGCCCATGTTGACCGGTGATGCCGACTGGCGCTTGTGCCTGATCGGGCGGGCCGGCCTGGAGCGTGCCCGTGCGCAGGTTGATTCTGGTTGGCTGGAGGAGTTGCAGTCCCATGGGCTGGAGCTGTCGGCGTCCGAACTTCGTGTCCTGGGCCTGCCGCTCCTGAACATGAACCCCGAGTCAGCCCTCATTTTTTCACTGGAGTCAGACGTCGTTTGACCCGCAGACAGGATGTATATGAACCAAAAAAGTAGCAAAAATTTTGCCAATTACCCCAGTCTGGCGGGGCGAACGGTCTTTGTCACCGGGGGCAGCTCCGGCATTGGTGGCGACATCGTGGTGGCTTTTGCCCGCCAAGGTGCGAAGGTTGGCTTTACCGGTCGAAACGCTGACGCCGCCGCCAAAGTGATCGCGGCCGCCAGCGCCGTTGGGCCCACACCGGTGTTCCTGAAAAGCGACGCCTCGGATGTGGCGGCCTTGCAAGGCGCGATTCAGACCGTGGCTACCGCCTTTGGCGACATCAGCATCTTGGTCAACAACGTGGCCAACGACGAACGCCATGACCTCATGGCGGTCACGCCCGACGATTTCGACTGGCGGGTGTCCATCAACCTGCGGCCTCATTTCTTTGCCGCGCAAGCGGTTGCTAAAGGCATGAAGCGGCTCGGCGGCGGCGCCATCGTCAACCTGGGTTCCACCAGTTGGAAGATCAAAGGCAAGGGCTACCCGGTGTACGCCACCTGCAAATCTGCCACGGTGGGCTTGACTCGCAGCCTGGCGCGTGAACTGGGCGAGCACAACATTCGTGTGAACACACTCACCCCCGGCTGGATCATGACGGACAAGCAGTTAGAGCAATGGGTGGACGAAGCCGGCGAACGCGCCATGGCCGAAAACCACTGCCTGCCCGGGCGCATTCTGGGCGAAGACGTGGCCAATATGGCGCTGTTTCTGTCGGCAGACGACAGTTGTATGGTCACCGCGCAAGATTTTGTCGTGGACGCAGGGTGGACCTGAGCATGGCGGAGGTTCAAGCCGCCTGGCCGCAGGCGCTGGATCTGGGCGAAGGGGCGATGTGGCATGAGCCCAGCCAGCAGTTTTACTGTGTGGATATTCACGGCTGTGCCATTCACGCGTGGTCGCCCACCACCGGTGTTCACCGCAGTTGGACGCTGCCCGAGCGGGTGGGTTGGCTGATTGCGCGCACCGATGGCGACGGCTTCATGGCCGGCCTACAGTCGGGCTTCGCCCGCGTGTGGCTGGAACCTGAGTTGCGCATTGAACCCGTCGGCTGCGCTCACCCCGGCCAGCCCGATGTGCGTTTGAATGATGCCAAAGCCGATTTGTGGGGCCGCATTTGGGCTGGCGCCATGAACAATCGCGACCCTGGGCAGGCCGATGGTTATTTGGCGCGACTGGACCCGTCAGGACACTTCACCGTGGTGGAGTCGGGCATTCACATTGCCAATGGGCCCGCCATTGCCCCTGATGGCTCGTGGATGCTGCACAACGATTCATTTTTGAACACCACCTACCGCTACCGCATCACCGGCGATGGGCAACTGCTCGACAAAACCGTGTGGCGGGTTTTTACCGAGATGGAGGGCACGCCTGACGGCATGACGATGGACCGGGATGGCAACGTCTGGATCGCTTTTTGGGGCGGTGGCTGCGTGCGCCAATTTGACCCGCAAG
>JBBKVN010000179.1:0-4338 GCA_037968455.1 Rhodoferax sp. | reverse complement strand
GACCTTAACTTCGTCAGAGGGGAAGACTCTTTGGTGCGCGCCATTTGGGCCAGGAAGCCCTTTATTTGGCACATTTATCCACAAGACGACAACGCCCATGCCTACAAACTGGCTGCCTTCCTTGACCTCATCAACGCGCCCGCTTCGCTGAGGATTTTTCACGACGTTTGGAACGGGTTAAGTGACGCCGAATTGCCCGGCATAAACCTGGTTGAATGGCAAAAAACGACGACCCAACTATGTGATCTACAACAAGCGCATGGTGACTTGGTCTCTACACTCATTCAATTCACAGAGAAAACCAACTAAAATACAAGGCTTTGCGGGATTCGACCGGAATATTTCCGCTGTTTGCCGCCCCGTCGCACCCGCTGCGACCAACCTTCACTGAATCGCTATGAAAACCGCTCAAGAAATTCGCGCCGGCAACGTCATCATGCACGGTAAAGACCCCATGGTCGTCCTCAAAACCGAATACAGCCGCGGCGGCCGTAACTCCGCCACGGTTCGCATGAAGCTCAAAAGCCTGATTGCCAACTTCGGTACTGAAGTGGTGTTCAAAGCCGACGACAAGTTGGACCAGGTCATTCTTGACAAAAAGGAATGCACCTATTCGTACTTCGCCGAGCCGATGTATGTCTGCATGGACACCGAGTTCAACCAGTACGAAGTGGAAGCCGAAAACATGGGCGACTCGCTCAACTACCTGGAAGACGGCATGGAACTGGAAGTCGTGTTCTACGACGGCAAGGCCATCTCGGTCGAAATGCCCACCAGCGTGGTGCGCGAGATCACTTGGACAGAACCTGCCGTCAAGGGTGACACCTCCGGCAAGGTGCTCAAGCCTGCCAAGATCTCAACAGGATTTGAAATTGGCGTGCCAATTTTTGTGGCACAAGGCGACAAGGTGGAAATCGACACACGTACTGCTGAGTACCGCAAGCGCGTTTAATCACATCGCTTCGATAAAAAGGCTTCTCTGGAAGCCTTTTTCATTGGAGCTTTCACCAAGTAGGTGGCTCAACCCTTGGGTCGACTAAACCTCATTTCGGTGTAGGCTACGCTGATGAGTTCTCACCTTCACACCTCGCCGGAGTCTTTGGATTTGTTGAACAAGGCGCCCGCCGCGTCCACTCTGAGGTTGCGCCGGGTAGCCATTGATACCTACCGGGAAAATGTGGCGTATTTGCACCGAGACTGCGAGGTGTACCGCGCTGAAGGGTTTCAGGCCTTGTCCAAGGTAGAGGTTCGCGCCAATGGTGGCCGCATCTTGGCCACCCTGAACGTTGTTGACGACCCTGCCATTGTGAGTTGCGATGAGCTGGGCCTATCCGAAGATGCGTTTGCCCAACTGGCCATCGCTGACGGCCATCTCGCGTCTGTGTCCCAAGCAGAGCCTCCCGAATCCATTGGCGCGCTCCGCCGGAAAATTGCTGGCGAGCGTCTGAACCGGGACGACTTTCACGCCATCATCCGGGACATTGCGGCGCTTCGATACTCAAAGATCGAGCTCACGGCTTTTGTGGTTGCATCACAGCGGGATGAACTGGACCGGGAGGAGGTCTACTTTTTGACAGATGCCATGGTCGCGAGCGGGCGAAGGCTGGATTGGCATGAAAGCCTCGTGGTGGACAAGCACTGCATTGGCGGCATCCCCGGCAACCGAACCTCCATGCTGGTCGTTCCCATCGTCGCAGCCCATGGTCTGTTGTGCCCAAAAACCTCGTCGCGGGCCATCACGTCACCTGCAGGCACGGCCGACACCATGGAAGTGCTCGCCAAGGTTGAGCTGCCTTTCGAAGAACTGGAAGACATCGTTCGCCAGCATCGCGCTTGCCTGGCCTGGGGCGGCACCGCCAACCTGTCTCCGGCCGATGATGTCCTCATCTCCGTCGAGCGCCCCCTCGCCATTGACTCGGCTGGACAAATGGTTGCCTCCATTTTGTCTAAGAAAATAGCAGCGGGATCAACTCATCTGGTTCTGGACATTCCGATTGGCCCCACCGCCAAAGTGCGTTCCATGCCCGAAGCACAACGCCTGCGTCGCTTGTTTGAATACGTCGCCCACCGCATCAATCTGTCACTTGACGTCATCATCACGGATGGCCGCCAGCCCATCGGCAATGGCATTGGCCCGATGCTGGAAGCTCGCGATGTGATGCGGGTACTCGAAAACGACCCCAGGGCGCCAAACGACTTGCGTCAAAAGTCCTTGCGACTGGCTGGCAGACTCATTGAATGTCATCCGGATGTGCGAGGCGGGGACGGTTTCGCCATTGCGCGTGACATTTTGGACTCGGGGCGCGCACTGACAAAGATGAACACGATCATCAAAGCACAGGGTCAAAATCAGTTTGACCACAATGCGCCCCAACTTGGATCGCTGACGTATGAGGTCGCGGCCACCGAAGGCGGCGTCATCACTGGCATCGACAACCTGCAGATTGCTCGCATCGCACGCCTAGCGGGTGCACCCAAAGTAGTCAGTGCCGGCGTTGACCTTTTCCACAAATTGGGTTCGACCGTGTCGGCCGGCGACATTTTGTATCGAATCCATGCCGAGTACCAAAGCGACTTGGAGTTTGCGCGACAAGCCTGCGCCAAATCCAGCGGCTTCGCCATTGGCAACGCCAGTGAACTTCCTCACGTTTTTGTGGAGTTTTGAATATGGCCGGAAAAATTTTGCTCAGTTTTTCAGACGAAACCGATTTTGGCGAACGCTTGGCACTTGAAGCGGGCATGGACCTGGCCGTTTTGGAGCGGCATCAATTCCCGGATGGAGAAATCAAGCTGCGTTTGCCAGCGTGCCTGCCCACGCGAGTTGTGATGTTGCGATCTCTCAACCACCCCAATGACAAGCTGGTTGAATTACTCCTCGCCGCAAGAACTGCCCGGCTGCTAGGTGCGCGCCACCTCACGTTGGTGGCACCCTACTTGGCCTATATGCGTCAGGACATTGCTTTTCAACCCGGCGAGGCCATCAGTCAGCGCATCGTTGGTCAGTTCCTGGCCGATATTTTCGACGCCGTGATCACGATCGACCCTCACTTGCACCGTGTTAAAACTCTGCACGAGGCGGTGCCAGCGACAGAGGCGACAGCGCTCAGTGCGGCACCGCTATTGGCTGACTTTGTGGCCACTCAGCGTACAAACCCCGTCCTTGTCGGGCCGGATGAAGAGTCTGCGCAATGGATTCAACTGGCCGCAGTTCGCCACGGGTTTGAGCATGCTGTCTGTCAAAAAGTGCGCCATGGCGACCACCATGTCACAGTGAACCTGCCAGCAGTTGCGGTGACGGGTCGCCATGTTGTCTTGTTGGACGACATCGCAAGCACGGGTCACACAGTGGCTCAAACGGCGCGGTTGTTGCTCGCAGCAGGTGCGGCATCGGTAGACGTTGCGGTCACTCACGCGCTTTTCTCGGGCAACGCCATGGAGAACCTGCGAGACGCCGGCATCCAGAACACGTGGAGTACGGATTGCGTTCGCCACAGCAGCAACGCAGTCAGCGTCGCACCCCTCATTTCGCAAGCCTTGGCGCAACAACTGGACTAAGAAAGATCTGGATCGACCTTGATCCGGCCGGGGGATGCATTTGACGCTCCATGCCCATCCCCCGCCAACCGTGAATAGGGGCGGAGCATCACGATCGCTGGAGATAGGCCCAGCCCAATTGGGTTTGACAATTGTCATCCCGGCGTCGGCACTGACTGGTATCCTAGAATGATCGCTTGCTTTAAAGGAGAACCAGCAATGAACGACATGTCCGAAACACAAAAAGATAAATTGATGACTGACCTGCGCGTAGTGATTTCCGACGCCGAGGAATTGCTCAAAATGACGGCTGATGAAGCGGGCGAAAGCGCCGCTGGATTGCGGAGCCGTGTTCAACAACGCATGAACCAAGCGAAGGCTGAGCTGGTTCACCTTCAAGTTACCGCCGTCGCCAAAGCCAAAGCCGCCGGGCACGCCACTGACGAGTTTGTTCACCAAAACCCTTGGAAAGCTGTTGGTATTGGCGCTGGTGTTGGCTTGCTGGTTGGCATGCTGATCAGCCGCCGTTAAACAATTGGCTCGCATGCCAGATCCCACCCGCGAAAGCGGGTTTTTTAGCTCACTGAAGCAACTTCTCAGCACCGCACTTGAGATCGCTCAAGTTCGACTGGAGTTGGTTGGTACTGAAGTAGAGCGTGAAAAACGCCGGCTTTTTGACGGTCTTCTATGGGGGGCATTGGCACTGCTTTGCCTGGGTTTGGGCTTGGCGCTTCTGTGTGGCTTTGTCGTTCTACTGTTCTGGGACGGGTATCGACTGGCAGCCATTGGCGTCTTGTCGTTGCT
>JBBKVN010000178.1:0-3748 GCA_037968455.1 Rhodoferax sp. | reverse complement strand
AACGCCAGCAGGCTGACCATCACGGCCATCCACAAGGCGGGGGCTGCGAAGTTCGCCAGGTGATTCAGCAAGTCAAGTGGGCCCATGAAGATGAATTGAAAGAAAGTTGATATTGGTCAAGAATCGACTTGAGCGGGATGGATGACGGTGATTTTATAATCCACACATGGCAGTTTGGGCTTTGGGCATCAATCACACAACCGCACCGCTGGATCTACGCGGTCGGTTTGCGTTCGCCCTGGATCAGGTGGGCCCCACTTTGCGCGGCTTGCGCGCCTCACATTCCCGCCAGCCTGAAGCCGCCCTGATCTCCACGTGCAACCGCACCGAGATCTATTGCGCCGGAGAAAAACCAGAGTTGGAACACACGCTGGACTGGCTGGCCCAAGCTGGCGGCGTTTCTCCAACCTTGCTTCGCACCCACTCTTACGCCCTGCAAGACGGCTACGCCGCCCGCCACGCATTTCGCGTCGCCAGCGGGTTGGACTCGATGGTGCTGGGCGAGCCGCAGATTCTGGGACAAATCAAAGACGCCATTCGAGCTGCCGAGGCGGAAGGCGCCTTGGGCACCACGCTCAGCCAACTGTTTCAACGCTCGTTTGCGGTGGCCAAAGAGGTTCGCACTTCCACCGAGATTGGCGCGCATTCCATTAGCATGGCAGCGGCGGCCGTTCGCTTGGCCGGGCAATTGTTTGAAGACCTGGGCGAAGTCAAGATTTTGTTTGTGGGCGCCGGCGAGATGATTGAACTGTGCGCCACACACTTTGCAGCCAAAAACCCCAAATCCATTGCCATTGCCAACCGCACCTTGGAACGCGGCGAGAAGCTGGCCAGCCGCTTTGGCGGCGAAGTCATGCGCCTGGCTGACTTGCCTGACCGCCTGCACGAATTTGACGCGGTGGTGAGTTGCACCGCCAGCACCCTGCCCATCATTGGTCTGGGTGCCGTTGAGCGCGCCATCAAACGGCGCAAACACCGCCCGATGTTCATGGTCGATCTGGCCGTGCCGCGCGACATTGAAGTCGAAGTCAAAGCGCTGGAAGATATTTACCTCTACACGGTGGACGATTTGGCCGGGGTGGTGCAAACCGCGCAAGCCAACCGGCAAGCGGCCGTGGCCCAAGCCGAAGCGATTGTGGACGCCGGTGTGCAGAGCTTTTTACACTGGGTAGACCAGCGCGGCTCCGTGCCACTGATTCAACAACTCAACGCCCAGGCCGATGAATGGCGCCTGGCCGAGATCAACCGGGCCCGCAAGCTGCTGGCGCGCGGTGACGATGTAGACGCCGTGCTGGAGGCCCTGTCTAAAGGCTTGACGCAAAAAATGCTGCATGGCGCCATGGCCGAGTTGCGTGCCGGTGACTCGCAGGCGCGTGAACGGGCCAGCGCGGCCATTCAGCACTTTTTCCTGCGCAAAGAACGTTAGCGACGCTGCTCGCTGGCGTGCCCCGCTCTGCGGGTGACACGCCTTTGCGGCTGCCCGTGGCAACTGCCCACGACAATCCGCCGTCTCAGGGCAAGCGCCACGCTTGTCGCCCTCCTATCCCGCCGAATTACCCGACTGCCTGACCATGAAGCCTTTTCTCCGCCACCAACTTGAACGCTACGCTGACCGCCTCGGGGAGCTTGAATTTTTGCTGTCCCGCGAAGACATCATGAGCGACATGAAGCAGTTTTTGGTGCTGTCACGCGAACACACCGAGGTGTCGGGCGTAGCCACCCGCTGGGCGCGTTACACCCAACGTGAAGCCGATCTCGCCGCTGGTAAAGACTTGCTGGCCAGCGCCGCAGGGGACGCCGACATGGCGGAGATGGCGCAAGAGGAAATCGACAGCGCCACGGCCGAGCTGACTCAACTGGAAGGCGAGTTGCAGCGCATGCTGCTACCCAAAGACCCGGACGACCAGCGCAACGCCTTCATGGAAATTCGCGCCGGCACGGGCGGTGACGAATCCGCCCTGTTTGCGGGCGACTTGCTGCGCATGTACACCCGCTATTTCGAGCGCCGTGGCTGGAAGGCCGAGATCATGAGCGAGTCCGCCAGTGAACTGGGCGGCTACAAAGAGGTGGTGATTCGCATCGAAGGCGACGGCGCTTACGGCAACCTCAAATTCGAATCGGGCGGCCACCGGGTGCAACGCGTGCCTGCCACCGAGACCCAGGGTCGTATTCACACCAGCGCCTGCACGGTCGCGGTGCTGGCCGAACCGGATGAGACGGTGGCGATCCAGATCAACCCTGCCGACTTGCGCATCGACACCTACCGCGCCAGCGGCGCCGGCGGTCAGCACATCAACAAAACCGACTCTGCGGTGCGGATTACCCACTTGCCCACCGGCATCGTGGCCGAATGCCAGGAAGGCCGTAGCCAGCACAGCAACAAGGCCCAGGCACTCAAGGTACTAAACGCCCGCATTCAGGAGAAAGACCGCTCCGAGCGCGCCGCCAAAGACGCGGCTGAGCGCAAGAGCCTGATTGGCTCGGGCGACCGCAGCGACCGCATCCGCACCTACAACTTTCCCCAGGGGCGTTTGACCGACCACCGCATCAACCTCACCCTGTACAAGCTGCTCTACATCATGGAAGGCGACATGGACGATGTGATCCAGGCCTTGCAAGCCTACGAGGCGGCCGAGCAACTGGCGGCACTGGAAGTGGGCGCTGGCGCGTGATGCCGATTTTATGCATCAATTCAGCCTCTAGCGCAGACAAAACAAGCACATATAGCTATATTATTGATAGCAAAATTGCCCTATGACGAGACCCCGCATTGCTGACACGCTGGCCACCTTGATCGCCCAGGGATTACCGCGCCTGGATGCCCAACTGCTGCTGTTACACGCCCTCGGACAAGACCCACACAACCGCGCCTGGCTGATGGCCCACGACACCGATGAGATCACCGAGGCGGCCCTGCAAACGGTCACCGCCACCGCGCAGCGGCGGCTTCACGGCGAGCCGCTGGCTTACATCACCGGCCACAAAGAATTTTTTGGCCTGGACTTGCAGGTGGACGCCCGGGTGTTGGACCCTCGCCCCGACACCGAAACGCTGGTGGATTGGGCGCTGGAGGTGTTGTCGCCTCCCCAAACCGACTCACTCCGCGTGCTGGACATGGGCACGGGCAGTGGCGCCATCGCGCTGGCACTCAAGGCGACGCTGCCGCAACTGACGGTTCATGCCACGGATTTCAGCGTCGATGCGCTGGAGGTGGCACAGGCCAATGCCCAGCGTCTGGGTTTGAGCGTGTATTTCAGCCAAGGGGCGTGGTTTGCGGCATTGGCATCCGGCACGCCGCGGTTTCACGCCATCGTCTCCAACCCGCCCTACATTGCGGCCCAAGACGAGCACCTGGCAGCCCTCACCCATGAACCCTTGCTGGCCCTGGCCAGTGGCGTTGATGGGCTGGACGATCTGCGCCATCTCATCGCCAATGCCCAATCACATCTGCTCCCAGGTGGCTGGCTGTTGCTGGAGCACGGCTATGAACAGGCACCTGCCGTACGCGCCCTGTTGACGCAGGCGGGGTATGTTCAAGTGCAATCGCGCCAGGACTTGGGCGGCATTGAGCGCTGCAGCGGCGGCCAACTTCATCCCTGAACACCCGCTGGCGGTAGGCGATTCAGACTTTGAACCAGCTCACTGATCCGTGGCTGCTATGCTGGCCCGCCCGACGCACAGAACTTGCTTCCTACCCCATGAAAAACCTGTCTCAATACTTCTTCCGTGGCCTGTTCACGCTCTTGCC
>JBBKVN010000177.1:0-3091 GCA_037968455.1 Rhodoferax sp. | reverse complement strand
TAAATTTGCAATGATGTTGGCATTGCAATACAAAAAACAGACTCTATGAATCGATTAACGTCAATGAGGGTTTTCCTTGAAGTGGTGGACCAGGGGAGCTTTGCGGCTGCTGCCCGCACCCTGGACTTGTCAGCCGCTGCCGTGACCCGACTGGTTGCGGACCTGGAGAACCATCTGGGCGCACGTCTGTTGCATCGCAGCACCCGCCGTTTGTCCCTCAGTGCGGCGGGCGAGGCCTATTTGGTGCGGGTGCGCGCGATCCTGAGCGACATTGAGGAGGCCGATCAGGTGGCCGGTTCTCAAACCCAGGAGCTGGCTGGTGTGTTGCGGGTGCTTGCCCCTCCGGTATTGGCCACGCATGTGGTGGCGCCTTTGATTGCCGGTTTCAGGCGGCTGTATCCCAAGATTGTTCTGGAGGTCGAGGTCGCCTCCTTCAAAGAACCGCCGATTGAGGACCATGACATCACGCTCATGCCCACCGATGGCGCATTTGACGGCAATGTGATTGCCCGAAAAATCTCCGCCACTGAGGCAATTTTGGTGGCCTCACCCGCCTATTTGGCGCGAAACGGTGTGCCGGCCATTCCGCAAGACCTGAGTCGTCATGATGTTCTGAGGCTGAAGGCGCCCGGTCTGCAGGCGCGCTCTTGGCAGCTTTTCAACTCCTCGCAGGGGGATGAGCCGCTGTCGGTCGCGGTCGATCCCGTGCTTTGGATCAACCACTCCGACACCTTGCTGAAATCTGCCATGAATGGCGCAGGGATCACCTCAGCGGCGATCGATTTGGTCGCCCCGTACCTGCTGAGCGGGGAGTTGGTTCGTGTCTTGGCGCCATGGATTTCCGGGCGACTCAGTCTGTATGCAGCGCTTCCCAGTCGCAAGTTCATGCCAGAGCGTACCCGGGTGTTTCTGGAGTATTTGACAGAACACACGCGCTTGGAATCCAGTCGGGTTTTGGCGCTACTCAGCAGTCAGGCGTGATTGGTCTGGGTGTGGCGACAATAGGCCCCCGGCGCGCCAGTAAGTAGCGCCTTTGATCCCCAAGATTTTGTGTGACGCCGCTTTCCCCCTTCAAATCGTTGATGACAGACTGGTTCAGTCGCCTTCGCCGTCCAACCCGGCGGGAATGGGCGTGGATAGCCGGTGGCGTGCCCGCGCTGTTTGTGTTGTATTTGTTGTTACTGGTTCCGTTGACACCCAGCATCAGCGACATCCGAAAAGCCCGGCTGGAGCAGCCTGCGCAGGTGATGTCGGAGGATGGAAAACTGTTGGCCGAGTACAAGTGGGCGAACCGGGTATGGGTGCCTTTGAAGGACATTGCCCCGGCGGTCGTCACGGCGTTGATTGCCACCGAAGACCATCGTTTTTATGACCACTTTGGCCTAGATTGGCGCCGCATGCTGGGAGCCGCGTGGTACACCTTGCAAGGCAAGCGCCAGGGCGGTTCGACACTGACGCAGCAACTCGCCCGCAACCTTTACCCCAACGAAGTGGGTCGGGCGCCCACCTTGAACCGCAAGCTCAAAGAGGCCGTCACGGCCCTCAAGATTGAGGCGCTGTACACCAAGTCCGAGATTCTGGAGACCTACCTCAATACCGTTCCGTTCCTGTACAACGCCTTTGGCATTGAGATGGCGGCGCGCACCTACTTTGACAAGTCAGCCGCTCAATTGGATGTGTTGGAAGGCGCGACGCTGGTCGGCATGCTCAAGGGCAACAGCTACTACAACCCCGTGCTCAACCCTGAGCGCGCGCTGGCCCGGCGAAACACGGTGCTGTCCCAAATGGTCAAGCGCGGCGAGTTGGACACCGCCCGGTATGACACCCTGAAAACCCGCCCTGTTCGGGTTGACTTTGAGCGCCAGATCGCCCCCACCGGACCGGCGCCCCATTTCACGCAGCAGTTGCGTCAGTGGTTGGTGACGTGGGCCGATGACCATGATTACAACATTTACGCCGACGGGTTGGTGGTGCGCACCACCTTGAACGCCCGTTTGCAGACGGTGGCCACCCAGGCCGTGGCGCGTCAGGTGCGGCAATTGCAGGGGATTGCGGATGCCGCGTGGCGCTCGCGCCGAGGCTGGAGCTCCAGCAACCCTTTGGTACTGACCTTGCTGCGTGAAACCCCAGAGTACCGGGCGAAGCTGAAGGCCGGAGACAGCACCGAAGACGCCCTGACAAGTCTGCTTGACGATGCCAATCTGATGCGCACGCTGAGAGAACAAAAGACGCGGGTTCAGGCAGGGTTCCTGGTGATGGATCCCGCCAACGGACACGTACGTGCCTGGGTCGGCAGCCCGGACTTTGCACTGGACCCGTTTGACCACGTGCAGCAGGCCCGCCGCCAACCGGGCTCCACCTTTAAACCGTTTGTCTATGGTGCCGCTTTCGACAAGGGCGCGAGTCCGGACGACACCTTCGTTGATCAGGCGGTAGAAATTCCTCTTGCGGGGGGCGAAGTCTGGCGACCGACCGACGCCACTCCCCCTAGCGGCGAACCGGTCCGCTTACGAGACGCGCTCGCCCAATCCAAAAACACCGTCACAGCCCAACTCATGCAGACGGTCGGCCCGGCACGGGTGGCCAAACTGGCGCGCGCCATGGGCGTGCGCGAAAGCAAATTGGCGCTTGTGCCGTCTCTTGCCTTGGGGACCAGCCCGGTCACGCTCAAGGAAATGGTGAGCGCCTACAGCACCATCGCCAACGGGGGCGCGTATCAGCCCCCCTTGCTGGTCACCCGCATCGAAAATCGGGCCGGCGACGTCTTGGCCGAATTTGCGCCTGCGGCGCCAGAGATGGCCTTGTCCGAGGAGGTGAATTATCAATTGCTGGACACCATGCGCGGCGTGGTAAACAAGGGCACGGCTACCGCCATTCGGAGCCGATACGGCATCCGGGCCGATGTAGCCGGAAAAACCGGCACCACACAAGATAACGCGGATGGTTGGTTCATTTTGATGCACCCGCAATTGGTGGTCGGCGCGTGGGTGGGTTTCAATGACGGACGCATCACCCTGCGCAGTGACTACTGGGGTCAAGGCGCCCGAAGTGCCCTGCCCATCGTGGGGGACTTCACCGCCCAAGTGCTGCG
>JBBKVN010000176.1:0-2572 GCA_037968455.1 Rhodoferax sp. | reverse complement strand
GGCGGAGCGCGCGCTCACGGAGAGCGAGGCGCGCTACCGCACCTTGGTGGAGTTGACGCCGCAGCCGGTGTTGGTGCACCGAGACGGCATGTTGGTGTATGTCAATGATGCCGCCGTCGCCTTGTTTGGCGCCCCGGACGCGGCCGCCTTGCTACAAAAATCAACGAAGGACTTGATTCACCCCGACTCGCAGGCGGAGCAGGCTGAACGGATGGAGCTCATCAACATGCAAGGCGGCGTTGGCAGCACGACGCAAGCCCGTTTCCTGAAGTGGGACGGCACCGTCTTTGACGTGCAAGTGCAGGGCACGGCGATTGTGTATGAAGGCTTGTCCGCGATTCAGGTTGCGATTCATGACGTGTCAGAGCTCAAGGCGCAACAGGCCGCGCTGGCCCGCATGGCCCATTTCGACATGTTGACGGGTCTGCCCAACCGCGTGTTGTTGGCCGACCGCTTGCAGCAGGCCATGGCCCATGCCAAGCGCTACCGTCAGCGCCTGGCGGTGGTGTATCTGGATCTCGACGGGTTCAAGGCCGTCAACGATCGCCACGGGCATGACGCGGGAGATCATTTGCTGGTGATGCTGGCCGCTCGCATGAAAAAAACCTTGCGTGAAGGCGACAGTGTGGCCCGCATGGGCGGTGATGAGTTTGTGGCGGTGTTGCTTGACGTCGAGGAAAACTCCCCGCTTTTTGCCCGTCTTCTGGAGGCCGTCGCGGATCCGGTCGAGTTTGAGGGGTTTGAACTGAGCG
Source organism: Rhodoferax sp. (assembly GCA_037968455.1). Classification (GTDB taxonomy): domain Bacteria; phylum Pseudomonadota; class Gammaproteobacteria; order Burkholderiales; family Burkholderiaceae_C; genus Rhodoferax. The sequence goes on along the minus strand of JBBKVN010000176.1, from coordinate 1,820 downwards.
TGTCCGCCAGCTTGGGCGTGGCTTTTTACCCCCAGGCCGAGGACGTGGACGCTGACCAGTTGCTGCGCCAGGCCGACCAGGCCATGTACCAGGTCAAGTTAAAGGGCAAGAACGGCTACGTGGTGTTCGATGCCGAGCAGGACCGCAGTGTGCGCGGGCAGCACGTCGAGCTGGCCCGCCTGCGCCGGGCCTTGGTGGAGCGGGAGTTCGTGCTTCATTACCAGCCCAAGGTGAATTTGCGCACCGGGGCGGTGGTGGGCGCCGAGGCCTTGATTCGCTGGCAGCACCCGGAAAAAGGCCTGCGCCCGCCCATGGACTTTCTGCCATTGATGGAGGACCACCCGCTGGCCATTGAGGTGGGCGAGTGGGTGCTGGACACGGCCCTGAGGGACCAGGCGGCCTGGCGTGCCGCCGGTCTGGATATTCAGGTGAGTGTCAATGTGGGCGGCTTTCAATTGCAGCGACTTGATTTTGTGGCCAGATTGCGCCTGATTCTGGCCCGCCATCCCCCGTTGCAACCTGGCGCCTTGGAACTGGAGGTGCTGGAGACCAGTGCGCTGGGTGAGTTGGCCCACGTGTCCAAAGTGATTCAGGACTGCCGGGCCATGGGCGTGTCCACGGCGCTAGACGATTTCGGCACGGGGTACTCGTCGCTAACCTACCTTAAACGCTTGCCGGTAACGACACTCAAGATCGACCGCAATTTTGTCAGGGACATGCTGGAAGACCCGGATGATCTGGCCATTTTGGAGGGCGTGCTCAGCCTCGCCCGCGCGTTTCACCGCGAAGTGGTGGCGGAGGGGGTTGAGACCCGGGAGCACGGGGCATTGCTGCTTCAACTGGGGTGTGAGCTTGTGCAGGGTTTTGGCATTGCCCGGCCGATGCCCTCACAGCAGATGCCGCCGTGGTGTGCCGCCTGGCAAGCCGCGCCAGTCTGGAACGAGCCCGGCCCAGTCCTGGCGGTGGCTGGGTGACGTTGCCTCTGGCGGGCGCCCGTCACCGGTGGTCCGTCGTTGATGTGTAATTTCTAATGGCAAAATAGGGTAGGCGCTTGTCACGCCTACGTAGGCAGCTATTGATTGTGTAGCGTGCTCATTGCGCTTCCTGGCGGCGATGCAAACTAAGACGGGCGGCGAGCCTGTCCGGCCCTGTTGATTCGGGCCACTATTGGGAGTCACGTGTCAGAAAATCCGTTGCCGTCCAAATCGCTTTTGCAAGATGCCGGCGCGCATCGCAGTCCGATTTCACCGGCCCTGTCCCACACGTTCCTGCGGTATTCCATCGTTGCGTTGTTGGTGGGCGCGGCTTTGGCGGTGGTGATCCTGCGCCTGGTCGCGCCCGAGCAGCCTGAGCGTATTTTGGGTGCGGTGGGTGTGGCCGCCATTGCGCTGGTGGCCTGGCTGATTCAGCGACGAGGTCATTGGCGCTGCGCCATGCGCTTTCTGGCGGTCGGCGCATGGGGATCCGTGACGGTGATTGCGATCTTCACCGGTGGCGTCATGTCCCCCGTCATCATTGCCTATCCTGTGATTATTTTGCTAATAGGTTGGCTGCTCAGCCCATGGTCTGCCGGCGTCACGGCGGGCCTGACGGTGATGGTGACCTTGGGGTTTGTCGTGGCGGGCCAATGGGGTTGGTTGACTCAGGCTTATATCATTCCGGGTGTGCTGCATGGGGTGGACCAAATCATCGTCTACATCCTGGCGGCCATGATCTCCATCTTTGTCGTTCGCGTTTACCAAAACCGGCTCGACGAGTCACGGGAGGCTACAACCGCGCTGATCCAGCGCACCGCTGACATGCAAGCGGGCAAGCTGGAC
>JBBKVN010000175.1:0-8872 GCA_037968455.1 Rhodoferax sp. | reverse complement strand
GGATGGATATAGGTGGCAGAGTAGAAAACAAAGGGTATCTCCCTCAGCTTCTCATCCAGCATCCACGCCCGGCACAGGGCAAACCCGTCCATTTGCGGCATCAACACGTCTGACACGATCACATCGGGTCGGTCTTGTCGCGCCGCCTCCAGTGCAGCCACTCCATTGCCAGCCTTGGTGACGCGGTAGCCATTTCCCTGCAGAAGGGCTCGCAGCAGATAGCGCCCCTCCTCGAGATCATCGACGACCAATGCATGTTTCATACAGGGATGTCCTTCTTGGTGGCACCCATTTCATGGACCGCTTCAACCTGAATACAAAAGGTATCCGGGTCAATGGGTTTTTCAATGTAGTCGTCGCAACCCGCCGTCAGCACCCGGGCCCGGTCGCCGCTCAGGGCGAATGAGGTAACCGCAATGATGGGCATGGCATCGAATTTCCGGGTGATTCGCAAGGCGCGGGCCACCGCGTAGCCGTCCATGCCCGGCAATTGAATGTCCAGCAAAACCACATCGGGAACCGCGGCGTGCACCGCCGCAATGCCCTGGGGACCGTCAGGCGCCTCAGTTACCCGGTGGCCTCTGGCCTCCAGCAAAAAACGCAACAAATAACGGTTTTGCTCGTTGTCATCAATGACCAACACGTTCATGCCTGCTCCTTCGTCTGCAGCGTGAATCGGAAGCAACTGCCCTGCCCCGGAACGCTGCTCGCTTCAATATGTCCGCCCATCGCTTCCACCAACTGTTTCGAGACTGCCAAGCCAAGCCCCGTGCCATCGTGCAAGCCGGGGTGCCCATTGTCAATCTGTCCGAAGGGTCGAAACAGTTTACCCATGTCTTCAGCCTTGATGCCTCGCCCCGAGTCGGTCACGGAAATGACCCACTCATGGGCTGTGCGCACGCAGGCCAGCTCAATGCTTCCCTGCGTGGTGAATTTGAGCGCGTTGGACAGCAGGTTATTCAACACCTGCTCCACACGGCGGGCATCACCCGTGAGCATGATCGGGGTAACGCCCACGTCCAACTTGAAGACCAAGCCCCGTCGCTCAACTTGAGGCGCAAACATGGCGCCCAGCTTTTCCAGAACGGCATGGAGGTCAAAGTCAAGGTGTGCCAAATTCATCTCACCCGCTTCAATTTTGGAGATATCCAGCACGTCATTGATCAGCGCCAGCAAATGCCGGCCCGAGTTGCGCACCATGCCAAGCTGCTTTTCCTGCTCCGCGTTCAGCGGCCCCGGCAACTTTTGCATCAGCACCCCGGTGAACCCAATGATGGAGTTCAGCGGCGTGCGAAGCTCGTGAGACATGGTTGCCAAAAACGCAGACTTCATTTGGTCTGCCCCTTCGGCCCGCGCCTTGGCCGCTGCCAACTCCGTGGTGCGCTCCAATACGCGCTGCTCCAGTTCGGCTACGTGCCGCTCAATTTGCCCATGAAGCTGGGCGTTTTGCAGTCCTGCGGAGGCCTGCTCTGCCAGGGTCTCCAGAAAGGTGGCCTGGCTTTCAAAATCACGCGGCTTGGTGGCGGCCAGACCCAGCACGCCAATCATCGTGTCTCCTCGGCGCAATGGCAAGGCGGCAAAGGCATGAACGCCCGCCTGACTGCATTCGTCCCATAGGCAACGTTCGTCGGTCGAGATGTCGAGTGAATACAAGGGACGGGCCTGGGCCACGGCAACGCCGCCAAGGCACTCTCCCAGTCGCTGAACCGCCGCTGAGCTTGCCTGAATGACACCCACCTGAGCGGAACTCCCCAGCAAGCGCAACTCATCGCCCTCACAAAGGAACAACATGGCCAGATCAGGCTCAACCGCCCGCAAGCTTTGGTCCAGCACGGCCTGGGTCACTTGCGTCAACTCCAGGCTGGCACTGACTTGTTTGGCCAGTGCGTTGATCGCGGCCAACTCGCTGGCACCGCGCTCCAACGATTCGCGAGAACGAATTCTTTCCGTGATGTCCCGCAAACTGGCCTGAACAATAGGAACGCCATCGGCTTCGGCCCGTGTGATCAGAATTTCGGCCACAAAGTCCGTACCGTCCCGGCGCCGGTGAACCCATTCAAACGCATAGGACCCCTTTTCAAGAGCCAAATTCACAATTTCCTGTGCCTTCTCGCCCGACAAGCGTCCATCCGGTTGGCGCTCTGGCGAGAGGTCTGCCACAGACATGGCCACAAACTCCTCGCGGTCACGGCAGCCAAACAACTTGAAGGCGGCCGGGTTGCCACCCACGAAATGACCCTCTATGGAGGTCAGCGTGATGGCGTCGCGAGAGGTCTCGAACAGCGTCTTGAACGCGGCATCACTCTTGCGGGCGTCCGCCTCGGCTCGTTTGCGCTGAGTGATATCCAGAATGGCGGCAATAAACCCGACAACTTGTCCGTCAGGGCTGCGCTCCGGCGCATAGTTGACCTGCAGTGTCCGATCGCCAAGCACCCTGTCCGGCAACTCCAGTTCGTATTGGCCAGGATGGCCGGCCAGCGCGCCGTCCATGTGAGGCCTCGCCTGCGCAAACGCGGCGTCACCCAAAATCTGCTGCACGGTTTGGCCCACAAGCTCCTGTGGCGTCAATCTGAACAAATCAGCGTAGCTCTGGTTCACAAAGCGGTAGCGAAAATCGAGGTCGCATTGGGCAATCAGCACCGGCGCATGATTGGCAACCGTTTGAAGCTGCTTCGTCACCTCACGCAGCGCATATTCGCTTGCAAAATGGTCAAGTGCCAGGCTGATGTCAGACGCCATATCGACCAGCAACTGCTGAGCTTTTTCATCGAAGGCATTGACAGGCCCGGCATTGAGCGAGAGTGTGCCCACAACCACCCGCTGGCGACGCAAAGGCAACACCGCCATGGCGCCCCAGTGGATACCCAGTTTGGCGCGGATTGAACGCCATACCGCCACGCGTTCGTCACGGTGCGCGTTCTGACACCAAACCGCTTGATTCTCGCGAACGGCCAGCCCGGTCAAGCCCTGACCCATGGGGTGTTTGATGTCCACTGAGATCTCAATGTCTTGCAAATAAGCCTGCGCCTGCTCGCCAAACCAACCCACCGGCCGTATCAGCGATGTGGTGGTGTCAATCATGCCAATCCAGGCCATCTGCATGCCGCCCAACTCCACCGCAATGCGGCTGATTTGAGGAAACAGTTCGTCTGTCGACGCACAGCGCGCAATGGCCTCGTTGCAGCGGGTCAGTGCCGCGTAAAGTCGGGTCTGCCGGGTCACTTCCCGTTTGAGCCTCAGGTTCCAGTAATAAAACGCCAATGCGCCCACCCCCACCAGCAGTGCCAAAGCGCTTGCCCAACGTATCACCTGATGCAAATTCACACCGCCCTGCAGGGGCGCGCCGACCCATTGACGGCGAATATCAGCCGCCTGCGCCTGCGTGATGCTGGCCAGCCCTGTATCAATAAGCTCCCTCAGACCGAGGACACTCGGACTCACTGCGAGGCTCAGTCGAACAGGTGCCTGGCTCAAAGGACCTGCGTAACGCAGACCGGTGATACCAGCGTCCTCCATCGCGCGTAGCGCCGAGGTTGTCTCCGCCACCAAAAAATCGGCCTGATCAGTCAGGACTGCCTGCACCCCTTCTGCCAAGTCGGGCACCGTTTTCAACTGAATTCGCGGGTAGGCCGACATCAGGGGCTGAGCCAGGCCATTGCCTACAGCGACGACGCGGTGATCAAACAAATCCCGCATTTCACCCAAGAAAATGTCACCTTTCAGCACAAACACCCCCAACGAGGACACCAGGTAGGGCTCGCTCAGCAACTTGGAAGGGGCGCCTGGCTCGGCGCCGTTCACAGACAGCACCATGTCCAGCTCCCCAGCAACCAAGCTCGCCAGTTGTGCATCGGTACTGTCGCCTGGAACGAGTCTAATTTTGAGCCCCGTATTCTGGACCAGCGTCTCTAAAACATCGGCGGCGAGTCCCTTGTGAGTTCCTTTGGCATCGACAAAATCAAAGGGGGGTCGGTTTTTGAGCACCCCCACTCGCAACTCGCGAAGCGCAGCAATTTGGGCCAAGGCCTCTTTATCCAGCGCGGCGGCGGGAAGTCTGACATCAGCAAGCGACACCGAAATCCAGCGGGAAAAAATGTCCTGTACCTGGGCTTCAGGAATCGACGCAAGGGCCTTCTCCAGCAAGGGCACCAGCTCAGGCCAATCCTTGCGAACGCCATAGGCTTGACCGTTGGTCATATCGAAGCCGGCATTCACCTTCAGGTTGCTGATGCCGTTGCGACTGGCCAAGTGGGTGTTGATCCCCAGCACGCCGATATAGGCCTCAGCCCGACCATCGGACACAGCCAGCAAACCCTCAAGTGGGCTGGCGACGCCCATCACCTCCATGCCGGGATAAAGCTCCATGGCACTTTCGGAGGACGAATACCGCCTGACCAACGCCACGCGTCGACCATTGAGTTGATCAAGACTGCGCAAACGGGCGGTTTCATTGCGCGTCATGACCACCGTCGGCGTCGCCAGGTAATTGCGCGTGAAGTTCAGGTAGGCGTCACGGTCTGGTCGGTGCGCGGCCGTGGTGATGAGATCGACCTGACGCTGGCGTGCGCCCTCCAGGATTTGCGGCCAGGTCAAGCCGGGCACCATCTCAAATTTAACGCCGAGTTTCTGGCCAACCAGTGCCGTCAACTCTGAGGCAACACCAACGGGGCGGCCACCAACGTCTGTAAAAGAATAGGGGGCGTAACCGGGGTCTACGCCTATTCGAATCACAGGATGGGCCTTGAGCCACGCCTGTTCCTCAGGGGAAAGTACCAAGGCTGACTGGGCAAGGGCCTGGGCCACAGACAGCAAAAAAACAACCCCGGCCACGGCCCTGCGGAGCATTCGAAAAAACTGGCTTTCTGCAAGGTTCACTCTGCGGCCCCCTCAACATTCAGCACAACAAGCTTCTACCCCACTTCGAGCTTGCAATATAGCCCCGAACTTAGCGGTAAAACGCCTCGACCTTGCCTTTGAGTTTGATAAGCAAGGGGTTGCCTTTGCGGTCAACCGTTTTGCCTGCTGGCACCTTCACCCAGCCTTCGCTGATGCAGTATTCGGCCACATCAGACCGCTCTTGGTCATTGAATCGAATGCCCACGTCCTGCTCGAACACAGCGGCCACGTGGTGGGGGCTGCGGGGGTCGATGGACAAATGGTCAGGCAATGGGGGAAATTGGGTGGTATCAGTCATGTGGTTTTTCTAAAAACGGTTTCAATCAGGTTCGATTTTCCCTGATTTGCCCGCTGACCTTTCTCACCCGCCCACCCAGGGGTGAATACAAGCACGGAGTTAGATCGAATTGAGCGCCCCAAACGACATCAAATGCCAGCCAGCGTGCGCAGACCGCCCGGATCAACCAGGCTTAGGGTGCGGCCTGAGCCACTGATCAAGCTGCGTTCACGCAACTGGCGCAACACGCGTGACAGGGTTTCCGGCGCAATGCCGAGTTGTGCCGCAATGGAGCGTTTGCGCTGCTGCAGCTGCACCTCCATCTCACCTTGAGAGCTTGGATTCGCGTGGCTTAGCAGCCATTCCGCGCAGCGGGCTTCCGCGTCTTTGGCCAGACGGCTGGCCGCAAATTCTGTCTGGCGCCGATGCGCCAACGCAACGTCATGCAAAACCGATTGGGCGCTTTCCGGTAGGTTGACGATGGCGCTGCGGAATTCGGCAACGGGAACGTGGCGCAACTTCACCTCGGTTTCCGCCACGGCGTCGACCACATGGGGCAGATTCAGGACCGCCGAGGTCGACTCCAACCAACATGGCCCTTCAGCCACACCAAGTTGGTGCTCTAGCAGGTCGCCATCCATGAGGCCCAAGAGAACGCGTCCAGACTCGACATAGCAAACCCAAGTCGACGGAGCTCCTCGTCTGATCAGCAGGTCACCGGCGGCGGCAATCTGACGTTCAGTGGAAGGGGAAAGTAATTGGACTGGGAGCATGGGTGGACTTTGCCGCCCCAGGCTCAAATTCACATTGAGCAACATCAAACAATCGGCGGGAAGCCTCTACAAGACTTGAACATGCTTGCAATCCGTCACGGGGCCCGCGACACCCCGATTGGACCAAGAGCAAGTAACGACGATGGTTCGGATTGGTGCGATCATTGCATGATCACCTGTTGTCAAAGCCTTCACTACCGCTGTCCATGTCCACGCTCCTCATTAAGAACGCCCGCTGCATTGCGACCTTCGATCATGCTGACGCAAATCAGGCCCTTGAGCTATTGAACGGTTCAATTCTGGTGCGTGGCAATCTGATCGAGGCGATTGGCCCAAGTGCCGAATTGCCACAAACTGCGGATGAAGTGATCGATGCCCGCCATCACCTTGTGACGCCGGGCTTGGTTAACACCCACCACCACATGTACCAAAGCCTGACGCGGGCCATACCCGGGGTGCAAAACGCCGAGCTTTTTGGCTGGTTGCAAGGGCTTTACCCGCTTTGGGCCGGGTTGACGCCCGACATGGTGCACGTGTCCACCCAAACGGCCATGGCTGAACTGCTGCTGAGTGGCTGCACCACCAGCAGCGACCACCTCTACATCTACCCCAATGGCGTTCGGTTGGACGACAGCATTGAAGCAGCCCGGGAGATTGGGATGCGCTTTGTGGCCACACGGGGCAGCATGAGCGTGGGCCGCTCCCAAGGCGGCTTGCCGCCAGATGAGGTGGTGGAACGCGAAGACTTCATTTTGAAAGACAGCCAGCGCCTGATTGAAGCCTGGCATGACACGGCCCACGGCGCCATGGTGAACGTGGCAGTGGCGCCCTGCTCGCCGTTTTCGGTGAGCCGGGACTTGATGCGTGAATCGGCCGTGCTGGCCCGCAGCTTGGGCGCGAGACTTCACACCCATTTGGCTGAGAACGACCACGACCTGGCCTATTCCCGCGAAAAATTCGGCTGCACCCCCACGCAATACGCCCAAGATTTGGGCTGGCTGGGGCCGGATGTGTGGCATGCCCACTGCGTGAAGCTCGATGACGAAGGCATCAGCCTGTTTGCGGCCACCCGCACCGGGGTTGCGCATTGCCCGTGCAGCAATATGCGACTGGCCTCGGGCATTGCCCCCATTCGTCAGATGTTAAACGCCGGTATTCCGGTGGGATTGGGCGTGGACGGCAGTGCCAGCAACGATGCGGCCCACATGGTCAATGAAGCCCGTCAGGCTCTGCTATTAGCCCGTGTGGGACGTGCCATGCGAGCGCCTGAAGTCAGAGTCACGGACAACGGCGCGAGCCGCACCTTCTTTGGCTGCGACTTGGGGCCGGCCGAGATGACCGCCAGAGACGCCTTGAGCCTGGCCACGCGGGGTGGAGCGCAAGTGCTGGGGCGACCTGACATTGGCTACTTGGCGCCGGGCATGTGCGCCGACTTGGCCCTGTTTGACCTGAACACCCTGGCCTTTGCCGGCGGCGCCGTGCATGACCCCGTGGGGGCCTTGCTGCTGTGTGCCAGCCCGCAGGCCGCCTACACGGTGGTCAACGGGCAGGTGATTGTGCGCGAGGGGCAGTTGACGACCTTGGAACTGGGCCCGCTAATTGAGAAGCACAACCGCTTGGCCAAAGAGCTGGTCCCTTTATAACTATCAATTTCATAGCTACTCACGCAGTCTGCACTTGCGCAAAGACCACTTTTTACTTAAACTTTTTAGTGCTGCACCGCATGGTCTTGTACTCGGAGCAGCTGGGTAGCCGCCTGCGGTGATTGTGGGCGCCCAAACAAATAGCCCTGTGCCACGTCACAGCGCGAGGCCGAGAGAAGCCGGCTTTGCGCGTCAGTCTCGACCCCTTCAGCCACCACCCGCAAGTCCAGGCCATGGGCCAGCGCAATCGTGGCCTGAACAATGGCAACATCATTTTTATCGGTCGTGATGCTGCGCACAAAGGAGCGATCAATCTTGATCTCATCAATTGGAAAGTGTTTGATGTAGGCCAGTGACGAGTAGCCGGTGCCGAAATCGTCCAGCACCAGCCCGACACCCATGGCGCGAATGGCGTGCAGCAAACCAATGACCGACTCCGCGTCGCTCATGGCGGCAGATTCGGTGATCTCCAGACGCAACATCGCGGGCGGAATGGCGGTTTCCTGCAAGGCCAGTCGCACGATCTGAACGATATCAAGGTTCAAACACTGGCGTGCCGACACGTTCACCGACAGCGGCACAGGCGGTAAACCCACGGCCTGCCACAGGGCGATCTGACGACAGGCCTCCAGAACGGCCCAAGCCCCCAGGTCAATGATCAAGCCCGAGTCTTCCGCTGCATGGATAAATTCATCGGGCATCGTCAAATTGCCCGGCACACGCTGCCAGCGCATCAAGGCCTCCATGCCGACCAGACGCCCGCTTGCAAAGGAAATTTGGGGTTGGTAATGCAGCACGAATTGCTCATCACGCAGGCCGTGACGCAGGTCTACGTCCAGGCCCAACCGGGCGTGCATTCGCGTGTTGAGGTCGTCGGACCAAAAGTGGAAGCTGGCCTGAGCCTGGCCTTTGGCGCGGTACATGGCGGCCTCCGCACGGGACAACAAATCGTCCACCGTGTTCCCGTCTTGCGGCACCATGGCCACGCCAACGCTGACGGCGCAGGACAGGCTGAGGTTGCCCATGGCGTCGTTGAAGTCAAGCTCCTGCGACAAGACCTCAATCATTTTGGCGGCCGCGGCGGCAGCGTCCCGCTGATCGCGCAGCGCCTCAAGCACCACCACGAACTCGTCGCCCCCCCAACGGGCCACGGTATCGGTGTCCCGACAAAGGGCGAGCAAACGTTGCGCCACCACTCTCAACACCTCGTCCCCCACGCGATGGCCCAGACTGTCATTGACCCGCTTGAACCGGTTCAAGCCAAGAAACAGAACCGCTGCGCC
>JBBKVN010000174.1:0-3623 GCA_037968455.1 Rhodoferax sp. | reverse complement strand
TCGGAATAGGCGCCACTATCCCGTGTCCAGGAATATTCCGAGTAATGTGGGAGGCGCCCGTGATGCAGGGTGTCGTTGACGATTTTCGCTCGGCATAGTTTCATCACCAGCCACGCTTTGTGGTGCGACTGGAGATGATGATGACTCAGACATTAAAGAACCCGAGCCGCCTGGCGCCGCAGGGCTCACTTTTGGGGACCGTTCAGGTGTTTGTCGAACAGATGCAGGCACAAGGGTACGCGGCGGCTTCGATGAAGACGTCGACCCGGCTGGTCAAGGACTTCGCAGTCTGGCTCGATCAGCACGGTATTGCGAGACAAAGCCTCTCAGTCAAGCATGTAGCTGATTACCTTGATCACCGTTGGCAGAAACTGCGCCGGCGCAGCGGTGACGCATTCACACTTGAAGCGTTCGCCCAGTTCGTTGCGCCCGATGGCTACAAGGCCAGCTCCCGGCAGGAGGCTGCAATTTCACCAACTCGTCGCGTCAGACAAGAATTCGAGCAATATCTGTTGTGTGAGCGTGGGCTCGCCGCTGCCTCGATTCTGTTGTACGGCAATTCCATCGAACGTTTTCTTGACAGTGTTTTCGGTGCGTCAGAAGTTCGGCTCGATCAGATCAGAGCGCCTGACGTCATTGGCTTCGTGCAGACAGAAGCAGCGCGGTTGCACCATCCAAAGCGCGCTCAAGTCATGACCACGGCTTTGCGCTCATTCCTGCAGTATGGGCGCTACCGTGGCGAGATCATCGTCGACTTGCACACCTGCGTGCCGACGGTGGCGAACTGGTCGTTGGCCGGTATTCCCAGGACAATATCACCCGCTCAGGTGCAGAGGTTGCTTGGGGGGTGCGACCGACAAAGTGCCACCGGCCGGCGGGACTACGCGATGCTGGTTTTGATTTCACGTCTCGGGCTGCGGGCCAGCGAGGTGGTCCAACTGACTCTGGACGACCTTGATTGGACCGAAGGGGCCATTCGTATCCGAGGCCCGGCACAACGGGTAGATCGTCTGCCGCTGCCTGCTGATGTTGGGGCCGCTTTGGTTGACTACTTGCGTCATGGGCGTCCTGCTTGCGCTTCGCGCAACGTGTTTATCCAAATCCATGCACCGCGGCGCGCATTGCGAGGCCCGAGCGCAGTCAGCTGTATTGTGCGTCGCGCCCTTAAACGCTCGGGCATTGACTCGCCCACCAAAGGGGCGCATCTTCTGCGCCATTCACTGGCGACCCAGATGCTCGGCGGGGGCGCCTCGCTCGGCGAAATCGCAGAGATCCTGCGCCATCGCAGTCCCCAAACAACCACCATCTACGCCAAGGTCGACCTTATGTCGCTGCATACATTGGCCCTTGCCTGGCCAGGCGGTGTGCAATGAAGCCACTGACCAAAGCGATCCAGGACTATCTGGCGTTGCGGCGCAACCTGGGGTTCAAACTTCGCGATGCCGGCATGGTCCTCGCCAAGTTCGCAGCATTCATGGAACAGCAAAACGCCCAATGCATCACCACGCAACTGGCACTGGAGTGGGCACAGCAACCCAGCAATGCACAACCGGCACTGTGGGCACAACGCCTGAGTTATGTGCGATGTTTCGCACGCCATCACATTGCCAGTGATCCAAAGACCGAGATCCCGGCGCCCGGCTTATTGCCGTTTCGCCCGCAACGTGCCAATCCCTACCTCTATTCAGACGAGGAGATAAAACGCCTGCTTGAGGCCGCGCTGACACTCTCGCCCGGCATGGAATTGAGACGATGGACCTTTCACGTGCTATTGGGTCTGTTGAGCGTGACGGGCCTGCGCGTGGGCGAGGCGCTGCGCTTGAAGCTCGATGATGTTGATCTGGACAATGGTGTGCTCACGGTGCGTGGCACCAAGTTCGGCAAATCCCGGCTGGTGCCGATCCACGTCTCAACACGGGAGGTCCTGGCCGACTATGGGACGCGCCGCGCCCGCCTACTGGGTGAGCGCGATGCTGCCCATTTTTTTGTGACTCAGACGGGCCATCAACTCGATGGTGGTGATGTGCGTCGCGTGTTTTACCGTCTGTCACGTCAAATCGGACTGCGCGCAGTCAATGGCAGCCACGGCCCGCGCCTGCATGACTTACGCCATCGGTTTGCCGTTGAGACCCTGCTGGGTTGGTACCGATCGGGTCAGGATGTGGAGCGCCGCTTGCCGGTGCTGTCGACTTATCTCGGTCATGCGCATGTCAGTGACACCTACTGGTACCTCAGCGCTCACCCGGCGCTTATGAACCTAGCGATGAACCGGCTGGAGCAGCGCTGGGAGGATCGGCCATGACGACGCCCAGTTTTGCCTCACTCCTGCAAGGCTTCTTCACAGACCGGCTGATGCAGCAACGCCAAGCCAGTCCCCACACCATCGCTTCGTACCGGGACAGCTTTCGGCTCCTGCTGCAGTTCGCGCAAAAACGGATTGGCGTTGCGCCGCAGAAGTTAAGCCTGGAGCAAATTGATGCGCCGCTGATCGCGGCCTTTCTTGAAGACATGCAGACCAGGCGCGGCATTTGCGCCGGCAGTCGAAACCTGAGACTGACCGCCATCCGCTCGTTCTTTCGGTATGCATCTTTCGAGATGCCAACCCACGCGGCGCAAATTCAGCGCGTTTTGGCCATCCCGAACAAGCGCTGCACGCGGGCGCAGATCGGGTTTCTCACGCGAGAGGAGACCGACGCACTCTTGCGCACCCCAGACCTCGGCACTCATTCGGGTCGGCGCGACCACGCGCTCATGTTGCTGGCCGTTCAAACCGGATTACGTTTGTCGGAGATCACTGGTTTGTGCCGCGTAGGCGTTTGTCTGGGCACGGGTGCCCACGTACGGGTCGTTGGCAAGGGCCGCAAAGAACGATCGACGCCGCTGACCAAGGCAACTGCGGATGTCCTTCGCGCGTGGTTGCGTGAGATTGAAGGTGGCGATGATGCCATCGTCTTTCCCAGCGCTCGTGGTGCTCGCCTGAGCGCCGACGGTGTGCAGTATCTGCTTGCAAAACACGTTGCACAGGCGAATAAAACCTGTCCGTCTTTGGGGAAGAAGCATGTGACTGCGCACGTTTTGAGGCACACGACTGCTATGGAACTGCTGCAGGCTGGAGTGGAACGTAGTGTGATTGCCCTGTGGCTTGGCCACGAGTCGATTGAGACGACTCAAATTTATCTTGATGCAAATCTGGAGATGAAGCAAGCCGCTCTCGATAAGGTCGAACCGAAGCTTGGGCGGGTTGGCCGATTTCGACCCGATGACCAGTTGCTCGCCTTTCTCAAGGGGCTGTGAAGCCATGGAATATGCCGACCGCAAATCCGCCAAGTTGCGTCGGATTTCTCCTGCATCACGGGCGCCTCCCACATTACTCGGAATATTCCTGGACACGGGATAGTGGCGCAGTGTGTGCATGGAGACGCGTTTGTCGATCTTGGCAGTCTCAGCAGCGGCGTGGATGGCCCGGTTGAGCTGACGTGTGGTCATCGGGTCCATGGGATTCAGGCCGGGGAACAGCCAACCGCCGGGCAAGATCTTGCCCTGGGCGTGGCCCAGTCGCCACCAGCAGCGCAGGCGCTCCAGCAATATGGGCGAGAGCATGGCGTAACGATCCTTGTGGCCCT
>JBBKVN010000173.1:0-2710 GCA_037968455.1 Rhodoferax sp. | reverse complement strand
CCAAGTTCGTCGCGCTCGTTCACCACCGTCCACAAGGCGCCGCTGTTGGGCTCCCAAGCCAGGCCGTTGGGGTTGCGCAGCCCGCTAGCAAAGAGGCGGTGGCTGCCGGTGGCGGCGTCCACCTCCCAGATGGCGGCACGACCAGCTTCAACCGTCATGCCGCGTTCGGCGACGTCGCTATTGGAACCCAAGGTGACATAGAGCTTGCGTCCGTCCGGGCTGGCGATCAGATTCTTCGTCCAGTGGTGGTTGATCGGGCCGGCGGGCAGATCAACCACTTTAGTGCCTGGCACCAGGATGCGCGTGTCGCCAACCGAATAGGGAAAGGCCAACACGGCATCTGAATTGGCGATATATAAGGTTTGCCCTACCAATGCCATGCCAAAGGGAGAGTTCAGGCCTTCGAGCAGCACCGATCGCAGATCGGCCACTCCATCGCCATTGGTGTCGCGCAGCAACGTGACGCGGTTGGCGCTAGCCACGGAGGCGCCCGCGCGCTTCATCACCAGACCTGCGATCCATCCTATGAGGCCGTTGCCATTTTCGGGCCTGGCTGGGGCATTGGTTTCTGCCACCAGCACATCGCCATTGGGCAGCACATGCAACCAGCGCGGGTGATCCAGGCCGCGCGCAAACGCCACCACCTGCGTACCCTGCGCTGCCCGCGGCACCGTACCAGCTGGCCAACCAACGGCTGGCGCGATGTTCACGGTGGGAATCAGCGTGTACGTCGGGGCTGGCAACTTGGGATGCGCACCAACGACCTCATCGGCGCGCAGTACAGGCGACTGACCACAACCGACAAGTGCGGAGAGCAGCATGCCGACGGAAAATTTGAAACTCTGGTTCATCGTGATTCCTTAGTAGTGAAGTGGCCCGCCGCGCACCAACCCAGTGGGTGGGTAAGGCGTATACCGTGACCGCAGAAGTAGCTGTGTGTCACATTCTCACCGCCTGGGTGTGCTCACCCACGATATGCCGGGCATCGACCCAGACATCAAAGTGCGTTGCTCACCAATGGCGAAAAACTGCATGCTGCGGGCTGGTTGGAAACATGTTTTATCCTTTTGGTAGGAGGTATTCATCCTAATGTGCGTTTGAAAAGATAGATGTTCGCCAACAGACAGACAGCCCCACCACGTGGAGGCGATACCGCTTCCTTCAACATGGTTATAAGCACCGTCAACGTTCGCTACCGCACGGTCATGGGCAAGGTTCTGACTCATCATCAACTCTTTTGGAGAATCGCATGACCCAGTTTCACATCGCCGTCATCGTTGGCAGCCTTCGCCAGGAGTCCTTTAACAAGAAGCTAGCCACGGCGGTGTCCAGGCTGGCCCCGGATAACTTCATCTTCAAACAGGTTCAAATCAGTGACCTGACGCTGTACAACCAGGATGACGATGCACATCAGGCGGCGTCTGTGGTTCGCCTGAAATCTGAGATCAAGTCTGCGCAGGGCTTGCTGTTTGTCACGCCTGAATACAACCGGTCGATGCCCGGCGTGCTGAAAAACGCGCTTGACCACGCCTCGCGCCCCTATGGTGACAACGCCTGGGCGAACAAGCCTGCAGGCGTGCTGGGCGTGTCCGTCGGCGCCATGGGTACAGCCATGGCACAGCAGCATTTGCGCAACGTACTGGCCTATCTGAACGTGCCCACGCTGGGCCAGCCCGAAGCCTTCATCCAGGCCAAGGAGGGTCTTTTTGACCAGGACGGCGACATTGGCGAAAGCAGCAGGAAGTTTCTTCAGGGCTGGATGGACCAGTATGTAGCGTGGATCAGGAAGCATGCGACCACCCAGTGACCACTTTAGCGAGTTGTTTGCGCAGCTTGGACTGCCAAACGATGCCCGGAGCACGCGCAGTTTCTGAGCACCCACGCGGAGATGGCGCAAGGCGTGAGATTGCGCGATTGGCGGGCCGTACCCAAGCCCTGTGGACTCAGCGTCGAGTTTCAGGCAAGCAGTTTGATGTCACCTCTGACTTTTTTCCGACCGTGCGTGGCCTGTGTCAGCCCAGCCATAGCGCCAGCCTCAATGCTGCCCGCGCCTCATTTGATGCGATTCTGCACCAGACTGTCAGCGCCGGTTGAATTTTGACCCTGCCGATCCAATATTGACCCTGGGGGTCAGTTTTCAATCGGCGGCAACAGGGCAACGCTCAAAACAAAGCCTGAGCGACTCGGTGTTTGCCAAGACGGTGACAGTAGATACAGACAAGAAAGATCGTTACGGGCGAGAAGTTGGCAAAGTGCTGGTGAATGGCATGGATGCCAACCTAGAACAAGTGCAACGGGGCTTTGAGTGGCATTACAAAGCCTATGAGCGTGAGCAATCGGCTAATGATCGCAAACTGTACGACTTCGCGGAAAGTGAAGCCAAGGCCGCTAAACGTGGTTTTTGGAGTGATGCTGGCCCCACGCCACCGTGGGACTATCGCAAAGCCAAACGCAGCAAGTGAAGCCGCCTATTGTGGGTTTTGCGCTATTGCAGTCCAACGCCGTTCAGGGCTGTTGTAGACACTTTTTAGACACTAGACGAAAAAAAGACCTACGGAAATTCGTAAGTCCTTGATTTGTAACCAGTAATTTGGTGGGCGATGCAAGTTTCGAACTTGCGACCCCTGCAGTGTGAATGCAGTGCTCTACCCCTGAGCTAATCGCCCTGAATTCCTATCAGGTAAGCCTCGAATTATGCCATATTTTCAAC
>JBBKVN010000172.1:0-3377 GCA_037968455.1 Rhodoferax sp. | reverse complement strand
CCCTGCTCCTTCAAGGTGGGAACATCGATGCCCTTGAGGCGCTGGGCTGAGGTGACCGCGATGGGCTTCATCTTCCCGCTCTCAATGTACTGCTGGAACTCGCTGTAACCACTGCCACCAATGGTGACGTTGCCACCCAGAATGGCCGCTGTCGCTTCGCCGCCCCCACGGAAAGGCACGTAATTGATCTTGGCGGCAGGCACGCCAACGGCCTGCGCAATTTGCGCTGCAGCAATGTGCTCTGTAGATCCGCGAGAACCGCCACCCCACTTGATGCTCCCGGGGTCTTTCTTGAGTTGGGCCACCACATCAGCCATCGACTTGTACGGCGAGTTGGAAGGCAGAACAAACACGTTGTACTCGGTCGTCAACCGCGCAATGGGTGTGAGTTGATCAATGGACACAGGTGGTTTGCCGGTGATGATCCCGCCCAGCAT
This sequence comes from Rhodoferax sp., assembly GCA_037968455.1. Lineage (GTDB taxonomy): Bacteria > Pseudomonadota > Gammaproteobacteria > Burkholderiales > Burkholderiaceae_C > Rhodoferax. The sequence continues at coordinate 2,940 of JBBKVN010000172.1, read as the reverse complement.
GACCGCGCCCATGATCATCAATGCGTTTTCATCACCCTTGGTGGAGTTGTAAAACTGCGCCAAACCAATCACGCCCGCTGCGCCGCCCTTGTTCTCGTAGGAAACAGAAGCAGCACCCGCCTCACGCAAGGCACTACCCAGCGCCCGGCCCGTGCCGTCCCAGCCGCCGCCTGGGTTGGCGGGAATCATCATCTTGATGTTGGCAGCCGCTTGCGCCGACATGGGGTAAACACCAGCAGCCATCAAGGCGGCCATTGATTTGAGGAAAGTATCACGACGCATTTGTCATCTCCTGTTGGGGTTGTTCGTACTGCCATCATGCTTGCCCAGGCTGTCAATCTGCTGTCCGCCACCCCTAGGGAAAGCCCGGACATGAGAGCATCGCGTTATGTCCGTACCATCACCCAACTGCAATCATCAAAACTGGCTGATTCCTCTGACCTACAGGCCTGGCTGACTGACTCGAAACAATGAACCCAACGCTTCGCACCCCCCTCCATTTGCTGACCCAACGTCTGGTGGTGCAGCCATTGATGTGCGAGTCCGCAAGCACATCCCTCAACCGGGGTTGCTCAAATAGTTGCCCCGTCGGCGTTGGACCAGCGGCCCCTGCGACCCCTGCGACCCAAGACTGAAACAGCCATGAAGCTTTTGCTGATTGAAGACGACGTCGCACTGCACACCTCGCTGCAACGTGCCATGACGCGCCTCGGCTGGGAGGTTGAGGTCTGCGCTGATGGCCGGGCCGCCCTGGGCCGTTGGCGAGCAAGCCTGCCGGACCTGGTACTACTCGATCTGAGCTTGCCAGGACGGGATGGTCTCCAAATTCTGGAGCAAGCCCGCCTTGAAAATTTGAAAACACCGGTCCTGATCCTGACCGCGCGCGGCACGGTCGGTGACAAAGTGCTTGGGCTCAACGCTGGCGCGGATGACTACTTGCCCAAGCCCTTTGACCTGGATGAGTTGGAGGCCAGAGTCCGGGCGCTGTATCGCCGTCAACAAAATTCACCCACTGAATTGGCCTCTAGCGACCACCTGAACTGCGGAGTTAGCTATGATAAAAATAGCGGAGCCGTCTACCACAACAAGCAAGTGTTGGACCTCACCCCGCGTGAATTGGCGTTATTGAAGCCCCTACTGGAGCGACCTGGACACGCGGTCAGCAAGGAGCGCCTGTTTGAGTTGGTGTTCCCCGGCGCGTCCGAGGTTCAATACGAAGCGGTGGAGGTAGTGGTTTACCGGCTACGCAAAAAGCTCACCGGCACCGGCGTGAGCCTGGTCACCCTGCGAGGGCTGGGCTACGTGCTCAAAGTCGACGCATGACGGGTCGCCCAGCTTCACGATCGATGCGCAGGCATCTGCTGCTGGGCATTTTGATTCCGGTCGGTCTATTCATCCTGGTCGACACCATTGGCCTCTATCAGCAGGCCCTTACCGCGGTCAATACGGCCTATGACCGTACCTTGCTGGCCTCCGCCAAATCCATTGGCGAGCACATCAAGGCGGAAGGCCATGGCGAAAGAACGCAGTTGTATGCAACGGTCCCCTACGCGGCACTCGAACCTTTTGAGGCCGACAACCGCAGTCGCATGGTGTACAGAATCTCCAGCACGCAGGGGCAGCTGATCGATGGATTCAAAGATTTACCGGTCTGGCGCGGGGAGATACCAGACAGAGGGCCGTACGCTGCGTTGGTCGACTTTTACGACGACACCTACCGCGGTGACGCCGTGCGTGTGGCCGTTCTGCTGCAGCCCGTGTCCATGGGTCAGGCACGGGCCATGGCTGTTGTACAGGTCGCAGAAACACTGGAGCTGCGTCAGGCTTTAGCGCGCCAAATTTTAATTGACACGCTACTTCGCCAAGCCGGCCTGATTTTTGTGGTGGTGCTCGTCGTTCTGGTGGTCGTTCAGCGAGCGACCCGCCCCATTCGCAAGTTGAGTGACCACCTTCAGGCCCGTGCAGAAAATGACCTGTTTCCAGTCGAAGCAAGTGACGCACCGCAGGAGTTGACGCCATTGGTGGATGCGACCAACCACCTGATGGTCCGTCTGAAGCATTTGCTTGACAACCAGAAGCGCTTTGTCAGAGATGCCGCCCATCAACTGCGCACTCCATTGGCCGTCTTAAAGGTGCAGGTTCAGTCGGCGCTGCGGGGTGATGTGGATGCACGACAGGCATTGATCGAAATCAGCGACACGGTAGATCGGGCCACGACGTTGGCCAATCAGATGCTGTCTCTCGCCAAGGTCGCCCAACTAACGAACCAAGCCACCAGCAACCCGATCAACGGCGATCTCATACTGCGCGAGGTTGCGCTGGACCTGTCACCTCTGATCGTTGCCAAAGACATTGATTTTGAAATGGACAGCACGCCGGTATGGATCAACACCCACCACTGGATGTTGAGCGAACTCCTTCGCAATCTGTTGCACAACGCCATACGCCATACCCCGCACAACGGCAAGCTGACCATTCAATTGCACAGCACCGACCAGACCGCCCAATTGACCATCAGCGACAGTGGCCCAGGCATCTCGTCGGAGCTGAGACAACGGCTATTTCAACCGTTCTCGGCCGGAGCAATGAACTCTGGCTCCGGGCTGGGTCTGGCAATTTGCCATGAGATTGTTCAGGCGCTGCGCGGCAGCATTCAGATGGACAACCGCATCACATTGGGTCAAACAATTGGTCTGGACGTGATTGTCCGAATGCCTTGTGTTTCTCTAGCGGCGTGAGCCCAAAAAAAGGAGTGCCATCGCACCATTGGGATTAGGATTGCTTGGCCCGACGCCATCGGCCACCAAACCACCTCGGGTTTTCCCGCAATGGCCTTGCGTTATGCTGCTCTTTTGAAATGACTCAACGAGGAGATTGACAAATGCGAATGATTCAAAAAGTTGGTTTGGGGCTCAGCCTCAGTGCAGCCATGTTCTCTGG
>JBBKVN010000171.1:0-4479 GCA_037968455.1 Rhodoferax sp. | reverse complement strand
CAGAAGTCAGGACGAAATGGAGATCAGAGGCCGACAAATTCCCGGCTTCATTGACACCAAGCGCTTCTTCGTCAAAGCCACGCTGGCGCGGGGGAAAATCGAAGGCTCTTTGCAAGACGTCACCGAAAAATCCCGGGCGACTGAGCATTTGTTTTTCTTGGCCAACCACGATCCCCTGACAAAAACCTACAACCGCAGAGGTATCGAAACGGTACTTACCGGCGCGATTGGCGAGCTCAGAAGTGGCAAACAAACCAAAGTCGCCGCCGCCTACCTGGATCTGGACCGATTCAAACTGATCAATGACTTGTTCGGTCACGATGCGGGCGATGAGGTTTTGCGTCAGGTCTGCGACCGGGTGCGTGCGCTGTTGGATGACGGTCACACTGTTGGTCGAGTGGGTGGCGACGAGTTTGTCATCGTCTTTCCAGGTGTTGCTGTTGCCGAGGCGGCCGCGACCTGCCACAACATCGTGGAAAGCCTGGCTGCCTTGCCCTACCGGGTGGGCGACAAAGCTTTTTATGTGCGCGGATCGATCGGGCTCATTGAGGTCAGTTCCGAGATGAAGTTCAACGATGTCATGTCCAGCACCGACCGCGCCTGTCGCGAGGCAAAGGCCAGCAATGGCGGCGCCCTGGTCGTGTACGAGCACAACTCCGCGGCCTTTTTAAAGCATGAAGCTGAAATCAGGCTGATTGCGCTGCTTTCGGGCCCAACGGCAACCGAGGGCTTTCACCTTGAGATGCAGCCCATCATGTCACTCACGACGCCGCACCAATCACTCAATTTTGAAGTGCTGCTGAGGATGCGCGACCCCTTGGGGCACGCCGTTCGCACCGACCTGTTGATCCAGGCGGCAGAGAACTGCGGGCGCATGAGCATGATTGATCGATGGGTTTTGACGACAACCATTCAATGGCTGGAAACCCACTTTACCCAACTCAAACACACCCGCTTTGTCTGCGTGAACTTGAGTGGGGCTTCCTTGAATGATGAAGCCTTTCTGAACGACGTTTTCGCCTTATTTGAAAGCAAACCCGATCTCGTTCGCTACCTTTGTCTTGAGATCACGGAAAGCGTTGCGCTGCATGATTTGACCAACACTCGGCGGTTTGTCGAGCGGATTCGGGGATATGGCGCCAAAGTTGCGCTGGACGATTTTGGCGCCGGCTACACGTCTTTCTCCTATTTGAAAGAATTCGCGGCTGATCTTTTAAAGATCGATGGCAGCTTCATTGTGAACATGAACCAGCATCCCGCCAACATCGCAATTGTTGAGGCTATCGTGAGTCTTGCCAAAAATCTGGGCATGAAAGTCGTGGCTGAATGGGCAGAAGACCTCGCCACGTTGAAAACGCTTTCGGAAATCGGCGTTGACTACGTGCAGGGCTATGTCATTGCGCGCCCGCAGCACCCAGATCAACTGTTGCAGGCTCGTTCATCGGCAAGCCTCATCAAAAACGCCGAGGTGGCTGACTACGTGGCCCAGCAGGAAAAATTCAACGCTCAAAACCCTTTGGCAGACCTTTTCTCGCCTCGCGTTGACAGCCGGCTTCACTGAGCAGCGATTTTGGTCACCGTCCGGGGCACTTAAAAACTAGGACGTGAATGCCCCCGTGCGTCACCCTCAATCCAGACCAGCCGCACCAAAACATGGCGAGTTAGTCTAAATACTTGGCACGCATCCTGCATAAGTGGTTTGGTGTAAATCAAGCGAATTAAGTTATGAGAATAATGCATGACTTTCCAGCGTAAACCCTGATGCTTGACCCAATTTGGTGCTGCTACAGTCTTTCACTAAGATGAGCGTGACAGCAACCATCTACTTTTTTTGACACTTATTTATTTCACTGGAGTATTGCGAATGAACTTGAAACAACTCAAAACCACTGCAGCCATCGTGGCAACACTGGGTACCTTGATGGCCGCCCCCGCTCACGCTGGAAAAACCCTGGACGCGATCAAGGCACGGGGCCAGGTCGTTTGCGGTGTGAACACCGGCTTGGCCGGCTTCAGTGCCGCTGACTCCTCGGGTAAATGGAGTGGGCTTGATGTTGATGTGTGCCGCGCAGTTGCAGCAGCGACCTTGGGCGACGCAGAAAAAGTCAAGTACGTGCCGCTGAGCGCACAAGCCCGTTTCACGGCCCTGCAATCTGGCGAGATCGACGTTCTGTCACGGAACACCACGTTCTCATTGACTCGCGATGCTTCGTTGGGTTTGATGCAGACCGTGGTTACGTATTACGACGGCCAGGGCTTCATGGTGCCTACCAAGACAAAGATGAAGAGCGCCAAGCAGCTCAAAGGTCAAACCGTTTGCGTGCAGTCTGGCACCACCACTGAGAAAAACCTGAACGACTACGCCAAGGCCAACAACCTGAACATCAAGACGGTGGTGTTTGAGAAGGTCGAAGCCGCCACCGGCGCTTACTTCGCTGGCCGTTGCATTGCCTACACCACGGATGCCTCCGGTTTGGCGTCAGTACGAAACAAGGAAGCCCGTGACCCAGCCGAGCACGTGATTTTGCCCGAGTTGATCTCCAAAGAGCCACTTGGCCCAATGGTGCGCCGAGGTGACGACGAGTGGTTTACCATCGTCAAGTGGGTGATCTACGGCCTGGTTGAGGCCGAAGAATATGGCATTACAGCCGCGACCGTGGACTCCCTCAAGACCAGCCAAGACCCCGTGGTTCAACGTATTTTGGGTACCACCGAAGACACCGGCAAGTTGCTGGGTCTGGACAAAGAGTGGATGGCACGCGCTATCAAGGCCACTGGCAACTACGGCGAAATTTTTGAGCGAAATGTCGGTCCAAAATCTGCACTTGGACTGCCACGTGGTGTGAACAACCAGTGGAACAACGGCGGCCTGATGTACGCCATGCCTATCCGCTAAGCTGGAGTTGATCAAGTGAAGGCCGCCTGACAGGCTTTGACCTGCAGGCGGCTTTTCTTTCATTCATTGACAACTTTTTTCATCTCATGACTACTTCAACTGCCCCTAAAAAGAACAAATGGTCGTGGCGAAGTCAGGCCTTTCGAGGCCTAGTCTATCAATTCTTGGCGGTCCTGGTCATTGGCTTGGCTGTCTGGTTTTTGGCCCACAACACCTTGACCAATATGAAGGTGCGCGGCATCCAAAGCGGCTTCGACTTTCTGACGCAAACCGCTGGATTCGGCATTGGCGAAAGCCTTTACGAATTTGATTCCAGCGAAAACTATTGGGCCGCCTTTCTGGTGGGCATCTCCAACACACTGCGGGTGGCCATTGTCGGCATCATCCTGACGACGCTGATTGGCACCGCCATCGGCGTGGGCCGATTTTCCCGCAACGCCCTCGTACGTGGACTGTGCGTCCTGTATGTTGAAGTGTTCCGCAACGTCCCCATTCTGCTGCAACTTCTCATGTGGTACCTGTTGCTGACAGAGGTGCTTCCTGCTTCTTACGAAGCTTGGCAGGTAGGTCCCTTCTTTTTGAGCAAGGGTGGTCTGAAGTTCCCGATTCCTGTCTGGGGCATGGGCCAGGCATGGGCCGCCGGTGGCTTGATAGCCGGCGCTTGTGTGGCTTGGGTTTACCGCAAGTGGGCGATTCGCCGCTTTGAGGAAACCGGGAAATTAAAAAGCCTGTTCTTGGTACCTTTGGCAATTGCCATCGCCGGCAGCTTTGTAGGCTGGGGCCTTGGTGGCGCGCCTACAGCCTTGAATTACCCGGTTCGGGGCAGTTTTGCCATCGAAAACGGGGGGGCGCTGACGCCTGAATTCATGGCTGTTCTGCTGGGCTTGACGGTCTACACAGCGGCCTATGTGGCTGAAGTGGTTCGTGCCGGTATTCAGTCGGTGTCGGCTGGTCAGGGCGAGGCCGCTGCGGCCCTGGGTTTGAGTCGTCGTCACACCATGCGGTTGGTGATGTTGCCGCAAGCCTTGCGCGTGATCATTCCGCCCATGACCAATCAGTTCCTGAATCTGACCAAAAACTCATCCTTGGCGGTCGCCATTGGTTACCCTGACGTGGTGTCCATTGCCAATACAGCGCTGAACCAAACAGGTCGCGCGGTCGAGTGCATCTCCATCGTGATGCTGGTGTACCTCACCACCTCACTCATAACTTCCTTGCTGATGGGTTGGTACAACACCCGCTCGGCCATCAAAGAACGCTGAGCAAGAGGCACTGACTATGACTTCACAAACTTTTGTCCCCATCACCCCGCGCACTGCGCCGATTCGCACCGACGGTCTGATGTTTTGGCTGCGTGCCAATCTGTTCAATGGCTGGAAAACGTCCTTGGCAACGATCTTCGTTGGCGGTTTTTTACTCTGGTATGTTCCGCAATTTCTGAACTGGGCGATCTTCAGCGCCCGTTGGGCCCCCATCGCCGAGGCCTGCCGCGTAGAAGGCGCTGGCGCTTGCTGGGGTGTGATTACCGAGAAATACCGATTGATCCTTTTCGGTCGTTACCCGTTTGAGGAGCAATGGCGCCC
>JBBKVN010000170.1:0-4408 GCA_037968455.1 Rhodoferax sp. | reverse complement strand
GCGCCCAGCCCCTGACCTGCATGCTCAGGCGCCACATACATGCCCAGCACCGTGGCGTTATGGCGCTCTTTGACGCGATACCGGCCCGCCAGGCCTGCCATCCCGATCAACTCGTCCTGCAAAAACGCGCCCAGGAAAAAATCATGCGGCCTAGCCGAATCAGGCGTCAAGCGCTGGGTGGACCAGGCCAACGGTTGGGCCGCCTCCTCCTGCGCATCGGAGGTGAAGGCCTGCGGGTTTTCCTGCAGCGCCCGCAGGCGAAGTGCGCGGTAGGCCGCGGCATGTGCCGGGATCAATGGGCAAATTAATGGCGTATTCATCAGGTTTCAAGACGTCAATGGGAGGCGAAAAGCCAGAAAAACAGCAATCCCTCACCGGTCCAACACACAAGCCTCAAGTATCTCCGCAAGGGCACGTGCAAAATCCAGTGATGATCAACATTCAATTCTGGGGCGATACCGTCAAACTGGTGGTGGAGTTGTCAGCCACTGCCGCCTTTGCGCTGTCGGGCGTGCTGGCGGCGGCCCGCAAAAAACTGGATGCCGTTGGCGTGTGCGCCGTGGGCTTTGTGGCGGCCTTTGGCGGCGGCACGGTGCGCGACCTGTTGCTGGACCAACGCCCCTTTTTCTGGGTGCGAGAAGTTAACCTGCTGTGGGCGGTGTTGGCGCTGTGCATCTTGGCCATGGTTTTCTTGCGGCACCGGCATTTTGAAGTCACGGAAAAAACCATGCAGTGGCCCGATGCCCTGGGCCTGGGCTTGTTCACCGCCACCGGTGTTCACCAAGCCTTGATCAGCCAAATGCCGGCCGTTGTGGCCGTGCTGATGGGACTGATCACCGGGGTGTTTGGCGGCGTGCTGCGCGACGTGGTGTGCAACGACATCCCCAGCGCCTTCAGCGACCACCGCCCTTACACGGTGTGCGCGTTTGCCGGCGGCTGGGTGTATGTCGGCCTGTGGCAAACCCAAGCCCCGGGCTGGGTGGCCCTGCTGGCCTGTGTGCTGATCACCGCCGGCCTGCGTGGCCTAGCCTTGTGGCGCAACTGGACGCTCCCCACCTGGGAGCCTTGAGCGTCATCGACGCGGGTTCGCCTTACACCCGCTCCAACACCAGCGCAATGCCCTGACCTACGCCAATACACATGGTGCACAAGGCATAGCGCCCCCCGGTGGCGTGCAAGCGGTTCACTGCCGTGGTCGCCAGTCGTGCCCCCGAGGCCCCGAGCGGATGCCCCAACGCAATGGCACCGCCCCATGCATTGACACGAACGTCATCGTCCGCCAAGCCCAACATGCGCAACACGGCCAGCCCCTGCGCGGCAAAGGCTTCATTCAACTCAATCACATCCATCTGCTCCAGCGTGAGCCCCGTCAGGGTCAGCACTTTCTGCGTAGCCGGCGCCGGCCCAATGCCCATCAGGCGCGGGGAAACGCCCGCCACCGCCATACCGACCACCCGGGCCCGCGGCGTGAGCCAGTTTTTCTTGGCAGTGGCCTCGTCCGCCAGTAACAGCGCACAGGCGCCGTCATTCACGCCACTGGCGTTGCCCGCTGTCACGGTGCCGTCGGGGCGAACAATGCCTTTCAGCTTGGCCAGCGCCTGCAGCGACGTCTCACGGGGGTGTTCGTCGTCTGTCACCAGCAAAGGCTCGCCTTTTTTCTGCGCAATCGTCACGGGAATGATCTCGCGTGCCAGATGGCCGGCTTTCTGGGCCGCTACCGCATTGAGTTGACTGGCCAGCGCCATGCGGTCTTGTGCCTCACGTTCGATGTTGAACTCAGTCGCCACGTTTTCGGCAGTTTCCGGCATGCTGTCCACGCCGTATTGCGCTTTCATCAGCGGGTTGATGAACCGCCAGCCAATCGTGGTGTCGTACACCGCGTTGTTGCGCCCAAACGCGGTCTCCATTTTGGGCATGACAAAAGGTGCGCGGCTCATGCTCTCCACCCCGCCCGCAATCACCAAGCCGGCCTCGCCAGCCATGATGGCCCTCGCCGCCGTGCCCACCGCGTCCAGCCCCGATCCACACAAGCGGTTTAGCGTGGCGCCCGGCACCTCAATCGGCAGCCCCGCCAGCAAGCTGCTCATGCGCGCCACGTTGCGGTTGTCCTCCCCGGCCTGGTTAGCGCAGCCATAGAGCACATCGCTCACCGACTCCCAGTCCACCCCCGGATTGCGTTCCATCAGCGCTTGAATCGGCAGCGCCCCGAGGTTGTCGGTGCGCACACTGCTCAAAGCGCCGCCGTAGCGACCAAAAGGGGTGCGGATGGCATCGCAAATAAACGCGTGAGACATGTTGGCGAACTCCTGAGCAAAAACGCCCATTTTGACGGGATTGGCGCCCATGCGCTGCAACATGGCGGACACCGCACGACAATACGGCCCACTATGTTTTCACCCACTCAAGCCGACGTTCGCCAGTTTTTTTGCTCTGTTTACGCCAAAGCGCAGGCCGGGCAACCCATGGAAGCCATTGAAACGCTCGCCAGTCTCTGGATTGACGAGCACCCTGAGTACCACGCCGAACTGGCCGACGTCGACGCCGCATTGGCCAGCATGAAGGTGGCTGAAGAAGGCAAGAGCAACCCGTTTTTGCACTTGTCCATGCACTTGTCGATTAGCGAGCAATGCAGCATTGACCAGCCCCGCGGCATTCGCCAGGCCGTGGAGTTGCTGAGCCACCGACGCAATTCCCTGCATCTGGCGCACCATGACGCCATGGACTGCCTGGGCAAAATGATCTGGGAAAGTCAGCGCGCCGGCCGCCCCCCCGACGGCCACGCCTACATCGACTGCGTGCAGCAACACGCCACGCGGGACTAACTCGCCTGCCATGCTCACCGGCCTCAACCACCTCACCCTGGCGGTCCAGGAACTGGCGCCGAGTTTGGATTTTTATGAGGGTGTTTTGGGTCTTCGCCTGCACGCCCGTTGGGACCACGGCGCCTACCTGACGCTTGGGGACCTGTGGCTTTGCCTGTCGCTGGACAACCAGCCCGAGCCCGCACGCGGCTACACCCACTATGCCTTTTCCGTCGCACCTGCCGACTTCCCGGCCTTTGTGCAACGACTGCGCCAGCAAGGGATCAGGGAATGGAGGCCCAATGCTAGCGAAGGCGACTCCCTCTACTTTCTGGACCCTGACGGGCACCGATTGGAAGCCCACGCGGGCAACCTCGCCTCCCGACTGACGCACTGCCGGGAGCAGCCTTACCAAGGCATGGTCTTCTTTGACTGAGTCCGAATCGATCTACTCGAACTCCACTCAGCGCCTGATTCGCTACATTTTCAATAGCGCCTCACGCATACCCCGCAAGCGCTAGACGTAAAAAAGCCGCTCAATGAGCGGCTTTTTCAGGGGTGCACCAAGTTCAGCGGAACTTGCTTTGTGGCACGGTTTTCAGATCACCGGGTTGAGCGCTGATATAGCCTGACAACTCTTTCAACTCAGCATTGGAGAACTGCTTGGCAATGCCCCCCATCACGCCATTGGAGCGACCCCACAAGGCATGGCCCTCGGCTTTATAAGATTTGAGCGCCACAAACAGGTAGTCGGAGTGCTGGCCTGCAATTTTGGGGTAGCTGGGGTCAATGGGCTTGCTGAAGTTGTCGCCATGGCATGACACGCAAGCACCTTTTTGCAGCAATGCCGTGACGCGGGCGTTGCCTTCAGGGGCTTTCTCAGGCAGGGTTGCGCCTTCGACTTTGCCGTGGGCCTCGTAGTAGGCGCCGAGGTCTGCCATGTCCTGATCGCTCAGGTTGTCAGAGATACCGCGCATGGTAGGGTGCTTGCGGTCGCCTTTTTTGTAGGCGGTCAGAGCTGACACAATGTACTTGGCGCCCTGTCCGGAAATCATGGGCACTTTGTGGATCTCAGGAAAACTGGCCTGATACCCTTTGATGCCGTGACAACCAATGCACATGGAGATCTTCTTCTCGCCGGCTTGGATGTCACCCTTGACCTCTTGGGCGTTGGCAGAAAATACCGTCCCATAGGCGACAAGCAGAAGAGACAGTGAGGACAGGAGTTTTTTCATTTTGAACAGACAATCAGCCATTGTTTGAGATGGATCAGATTTCGATTATATCGACGCCCAAATCTCACTCACCTGCTGTTTCCCCTTAGCGAGCCCGAACCATGAAATTCACAGGAACTGAAAACTACGTTGCCACCCAGGACTTGATGCTGTCCGTGAACGCCGCCATCACCCTGAAGCGCCCTTTGCTGGTCAAAGGCGAGCCCGGTACGGGCAAAACCATGCTGGCTGAAGAGGTCGCCTCGGCGCTGGGTTTGCCCCTGCTGCAATGGCACATCAAATCCACCACCAAGGCCCAGCAAGGCCTGTACGAATACGACGCGGTGAGCCGCTTGCGCGATTCACAGCTCTCCGATGTGACCGGCGGCGAGC
>JBBKVN010000169.1:0-6181 GCA_037968455.1 Rhodoferax sp. | reverse complement strand
CTCCAGGCATTGAACTGGAATGTTGCCAATATGAACCTGTTGATGGCTCGTAAGCACGGCCAACCCGCCGGCTGCCAGATGCGTGGCAATCAACTCAGACAACGTTGTGATCCCGGACTCGTCCATGGCCACAAAGGGTTCATCCAACACCCACAACTGCGCCCGGCTGAAGGCGAGTCGCGAAAGCGCTACACGGCGTTTTTGTCCCTGGGACAAGTGCCTCACCAGTTGCGGACCCCGACCCCGCAGGCCGAACCGCTCAAGAACGTCATTTGTCGTTTTCGAATCGTTTTTTGTGCCGTTCAAAGCGCCGTAAAAGGATAAGTTTTCTTGCACAGAAAGGGACTCCTGAAGCGCGTTCAGGTGACCGAGGTAGCAGAGGTCCCGGCGATAGTTTTCTTGTTGCGATTGGATTGCCTGGCCATTCCAAAGAATGGCTCCCATCTCGACGGGCGCCAAGCCGCAAATCATTCGCAGCAGGCTGGTTTTTCCTATGCCGTTGGGTCCCGCGATATGCATCCATCGACCCGCCGTCAGAGTGCTGTTGACTCCTTGGAAAAGTCGCTTTCCCGAGCGTTGGCACCCCAGGTTCGAGAAGGACAGTGTGGAAGCGGTTTTCAAAACGGGACTTTACAGATTGAGGTCAATTGATGTTACGGCAGCAACCGTCCTCGGCAGGCCATCTGCTGAACCTGTTTGTATTTTTCTTGATGTGAGTCAAGAGCATCAATTCGAGCAGAAAGTTCCTTGGCTGATTGGAAAACCCTTGATGCAAATTAAGGGATGCAATGTTGGGGACTCAGACAATGAATCGCTCGAATCGAATAGTTACAGCCTTCGACGAGCTCAGATTTCCACCATTGCGGTGGGTTGGCTGTGCGGTATCTTGGAGTAATAAATGAAGACTCGACTTCTTACAAGCGCGGCAGCAGTGCTGCTCGCGACTTTCGCGATGACAGTGGCTGCGCAGGATAAAAATCCAGTAGCTCCCCCCATGACCAAGGTCGAAATGGAAGTAGCGAAAAAGATTTACTTCGAACGCTGCGCCGGATGCCATGGCGTGCTTCGCAAGGGTGCAACTGGCAAAAACCTGGAGCCTCATTGGACCAAGACAGACGCGGACGGAAAGAAAACTGAAGGCGGCACACTGCAGCTCGGTCAATCCCGCCTGGAGAAAATCATTGGCTACGGCACCGATGGCGGCATGGTCAACTTTGATGACATTCTCACCAAAGAAGAGCTGACCCTGATGGCCAAGTACATCCAGAACACGCCGGATGTGCCACCTGAATACAGCTTCAAAGACACCATGGATTCCTGGAAGGTCATGGTCGCTGTCAAGGATCGCCCCACCAAGCAGATGAACAACTTCAATCTGAACAACTTTTTCTCGGTCACTTTGCGTGACACCGGAGAAGTCGCTTTGATTGACGGCGATACCAAAGAAATTCGAGCCATTGTTAAAACCGGCTATGCGGTTCACATCTCCCGAGTATCCGCCTCTGGTCGATACGTTTATGTGATCGGTCGTGACGGTCGCTTGAGCCTGATTGATCTCTGGATGGAAAAACCAGCCGTTGTCGCTGAAGTCAAAATTGGATTTGATGCCCGTTCTGTGGATACGTCCAAGTTCAAGGGATTTGAAGACAAGTACGCCGTGGCGGGCTCTTACTGGCCACCTCAATACGTGATCATGGACGGTGACACACTCAAGCCGCGCAAGGTGGTCTCTACCCGTGGCATGACAGTGGACGGTGAGTACCATCCGGAGCCTCGTGTTGCGTCTATCGTTTCGTCGTTTATCAAGCCAGAGTGGGTCATCAACATCAAGGAAACTGGTCAGATCCTTCTGGTGGATTACTCTGACATCGAAAACCTGAAGACGACGACGATCGCCGCCGCCAAGTTCCTTCACGACGGCGGATGGGATGCCTCCCAGCGTTACTTCCTCGTTGCCGCCAATGCGTCCAACAAGATTGCAGCGGTGGACACCAAAACCGGAAAGCTGGCGGCATTGATTGATGTGGCGAAGATTCCTCACCCTGGTCGTGGTGCCAACTTCTCACATCCAACTTATGGCCCCGTCTGGGCAACTGGACACCTGGGCGCCGATGTGGTGACATTGATCAGCACGCCGTCTGAAGACGCCAAAAACGCGAAGTTCAAGCAGTACAACTGGAAGGTCGTTCAGGAAGTCAAACACGTTCCCGGCAATTTGTTTGTGAAGACGCATCCCAAGTCGAATCACCTTTGGGCCGACTCCGCACAAAACTCGGACAAAGATATTGCCGAGTCAGTGACGGTGTGGAACATGAATGACCTTTCCAAGCCCGTCAAGATTTTGCACGTCGCCAAGGATTCTGGATTGCCAGAAACCAAAGCGGTCCGTCGTGCGGTTCATCCTGAATACAGCGCTGATGGCACAGAGGTGTGGATCTCTCTGTGGGGTGGCAAGACAGACCAGTCCGCAATCGTGGTTTACGACGACAAAACGTTAGCGGTCAAGAAGGTGATCACTGATCCAAAAATGATCACACCAACCGGAAAGTTCAACATCTACAACACGATGCATGACGTTTACTAAGCAATAGCTCGTCTTGATGTAAGGCAAAGATAGAGGGGCGTAGGCCCCTCTATTTGCTGCCTCTGTGGCATGTATTACGAAGTTGGGAGAGATTTGATGGCATCGAAAATCGCTGGATTCTGGGCAAGACTGAGAAAGCCAAGCGCCAAGTACTCGTTGATTGCCCTGTTAACCGCAGGCTTCACCGCCGGGGTACTCTTTTGGGGCGGGTTTAACACGGCATTGGAAGCAACCAATACCGAGAAGTTCTGTATTTCCTGTCATGAAATGCGTGACAACGTCTACCAGGAATACAAGAAAACAATTCACTACAGCAACCGGACAGGCGTGCGCGCTACTTGTCCTGATTGCCATGTCCCCAAAGAATGGGGGCACAAAATGATTCGAAAAATTCAAGCCAGCGCCGAGCTCTGGGGCAAGTTGGTTGGAACGATTGACACAAAAGAGAAGTTTGAAGCACATCGTTTGCGCCTGGCCGAGCATGAATGGGCACGGATGAAGGCTGTCGACTCACGTGAGTGCCGGAACTGTCATAGCTTTGAGAGTATGGACACTGAAAAACAAAAACTCCGTGGGGCCAAGATGCACAAGTTGGGGCAGGAGGAGAAGCAGACTTGTATCGACTGTCACAAGGGAATTGCGCACAGCAAGCCCAAAGGCATGACGGAGGACGAGGAGGGTGAGGATGAACTCATTTGAAAACCAAACCTTGCCTGCTCTTCGTAGGTAACGCACGAACACTGTATCTAAACTGAAAGGACACATTCAAAATGAAAAAGACAACTACTTCCACCTTGATTGCTGGTGTCTTGTTGGGCTTGGCCGCGATGACGACCCATGCGGCTGCGCCAGACTGGGCAAAAGTTCCCAAGCGTGACATCAGCGTGTTTCATGCCGGTGTGACACCAGTCGAGTGGGTTTTCAAACGTTCAGACCATAGTGGCACTGCGGGTCTGAAAAAAGGCGAAACCTGCATTGGTTGCCATGAAGAAAAGGGCACATTGAACTTTGATTTCAAACGCCTTGCGAGTAAAGAGTTGGAGCCAAAAGGGGCACCTTCCAAAATGATCTATCCGGTCGGTGTGCAAGCAGCGTATGACGCTGACAATCTCTACATTCGCTTGACGTTCAAGGCTGAAACAGGTGGTGCGGACAAAGGCGACAAGGAGAATGAGGTCAAGGCCACCGTGATGTTCCCCGACGCCAAAGTCACCAAGGCCGAGGAGGTGGGCTGTTGGACCGCCTGTCATGATGATGCCAGAACCATGCCTGGTGCCGATGAGAAGAAAACGAAATACACCAAAGAAGGAACTTACGAACTCATGCAGTGGAGGAGCGCCAAGGGTGCCAAGGTCGCCAACGGAACCGTGAGTGACAGTCGAAAAATGGAGGGTGGTACCTTGGGCGCGACGGCCGAGGGGTCAAAAGCGGGTGACACGTACACCGTGACATTCACACGCAAGAACCCAGGGGAGGGCAAGAAAATTCCATTTGGACTTGCTATTCATGGGGACCACGCCAGCGGACGTTTCCACCATGTGTCCTTGGGGTACACGCTGGGTATTGGCGCGGCCGGCGATGTAAAAGCCGTCAAGCAGTAACGGCTGGAAAGCGGATGGCGTTTATGAGCAATGCCTCCGTTTTGATGAGCAAACCACGGGCAGCGATCGTGTCGCTCTCCGTGGTACTCATGGCCTCTGGCCCGGTATGGGCTGGGCAGACGATTGAAGTCGTTGTTCAGGACTATCGCTTCCAACCTGCGGAATTGACCATCAAGGCCGGCGGCACTGTGACCTGGGTCAACAAGGAAAAAAGAACCAGTCACTCAGTAGTTCTCCCTGCCGCTCAAGGGGGGGAGTCAGAGCGTTTTTTTCCAGACGAGAGTTGGACTTATCGCTTTGAAAAACCCGGGACATACCCCTATCATTGCGGGCCCCATCCTGAGATGGTTGGGACTATCACTGTGATTGCACCCTGACCGGGCGCTTTGGCGCCATGTCGACAATCAATCTGGTGCTGTACCAACTTGGTGACAGCGGTCGGCGTCTAAGCCGAACCGTAATTGGCCAATCTCTCGACATCCAGGATGCGTATTTCCCGCTTA
Source organism: Rhodoferax sp. (assembly GCA_037968455.1). GTDB lineage: Bacteria > Pseudomonadota > Gammaproteobacteria > Burkholderiales > Burkholderiaceae_C > Rhodoferax. Next base: position 1,493 of record JBBKVN010000169.1, on the reverse strand, counting down.
TCGATTTCGATCAGATTTTCCGCTTCCAGCTCATGCAGCACCCGAGAGAAGTACTCCGGTGTCAATGAGAGGCGAGACGCAACAGTTGCCTTGCTGACTGGCAGCGAGACGGTCACCGCACCGTTCGTGTTCGATGCTGACTTGCCTTCTTGTGCATCTCTGAGCAGGTAGCCGATCAGTCTTTGCATTCCGCTGTGCAGGGCATAGCCTTCCACATCGCGAACGAGCCCGTGTAACCGGCGGGAGATGCCCGCCAGCATTTGCAATGAGAAACGAGGATCGCGCTCGATCTCTCGAAAAACAGCCTGCTTGCTGACGCAGAGCAGCAGCGTGTCTGCCAAAGATTGGGCGCTCAGAATATAGGGGATGTTGAGGAACATCATGGCTTCAGCAAAGCTGCGTCCGGGTCCCACCAGTTCAATGACCTTCTCTTGACCGTTAGAGGAGGACACGAACAGCTTGATCTGCCCAACCACAACGACGTGAAAGGCCTCGCACTCTTCGCCTGCGCGAAAAATGTTTTCTCCCCGCGTAAAACGGCGAAGGTGGCAGCCCTGAGCCAGACGCTCACGTTCCGGCTGCGGTATATCGCTGAACAGGGGGAGTACCGACAAGTACCGCGCTGTGTCAAAGTGGTCGGTATCCATTTTCATTTAAATGTCCTGATAGTGAAAACTGCTTGTCATGGCAATTGAGAGCAAGGAATAAGAAATTGTCCCAAACAGAGCTTTATATCAACCTCGGGCCAAGGAAACCCAAGCTTGCGTTAATCGGTTCGCCAAGTCTTGCGGTTTGTGAACCAATGCGTAGCCACGCTGCCCAAAAAGCAAAGGAAGATAGTCATGTGCCGTCTGATCGATCGTGACACAGAATGGCGACAAGCCTGCTAGGTTTGCTTCGTGGATGGCATGTCGGGTGTCCTCAATGCCGTACCGGCCCTCATAAATATCGAGGTCGTTGGGTTTGCCATCAGTGAGCAGCATTAGCAAGCGGCGCCGCTCGGAGCGAGCACCCAGTTCCCGCGTGGCGTGCCGAATGGCTGCGCCCATGCGCGTGTAGTAGCCAGGTCGGATCGCGCCCACGCGGCCACGGGTTTTTTCATTCCATGCCTCGTCAAACCCCTTGAGGTGTTGAAGGCGCACATGCTGTCGGCGCACCGAGCTAAACCCCCAAATGGAGAACGGATCCCCAACGGTGTCGAGTGCTGAGCCAAATACATAAAGGGCATCACGAATGACCTCAATGACTTTGGCATCGGACGTCGCGTAAGCGTCGGTCGACAGTGACAGGTCCGCCAGCAACAACGTAGACAGGCTTCGGTCGCTCTTGGCTGCACGAATGTAGACGGGAGGGGTGTCTGTTTGGAGTCCGCATTGGCTGCGCTGGTCGGAGCTATAGCGGACCCATGCATCCATATCAATGTCATCGCCGCTGTCCTGCCCGTGTTGAGGGCGGTGTTCGTTTCGCAGCATTTCAAGCCGGCGACTGACCCG
>JBBKVN010000168.1:0-6537 GCA_037968455.1 Rhodoferax sp. | reverse complement strand
CCGTCACCAAAATGAACCGACTCCACCACGTCAAAGCCACTCCAGCGCGCCCCGTCAATGCGCTGGCGCACCGTGGAGAGCATTTTGGTGTCGCCATACATCAACACACTCTTGTGCTGATAACCTGCGCGGCGCATTTTGGCCATCGCGTAGTAGGCAATCGCACGCGCCATCCACAGGCACGCCATGGCAGAAACCAGCCAGGTCACCAACCACAGACGTGAAAACATCTCTGCACTTTTGGTCAACGCCAGCAACACAATCAGCATCACCCAGGTCATCAACCAACCCGCGCTCACGCGCCCCACCATGGCCGCAAAGGCGCCGCCGGGCCACAGGCGATACACCTTGCCAAAAAACACGGCGGCAAAAAACGCCACGCCCACAATCAACAGGCGCTCGGGGGGCTGCATCACAGTCGCTTGATTGTCAAAGCCGAAACGGATGTGAAATGCTATCCACCCGCCCAAACACACGGCCAAAAAGTCCAGCGCCTGCACCATGAAATCGGTCATAGACCCGTACTGGCGAATAGAAAAGCGGCTCACAGCAAAGCTCCGCCTGGCAGGTTAAAAATCAAAATGGGAAAGGGTTGCGCGCGCCGCGTCGCAACCGTAAAAGACAGCGTCATCTCAAAAAGCCCCACCTAGACAAGCGTTAAATCGCACGCTGAGAACTCGACTTGGTCCTTACAAAACGTGACGATTGATTGTATCCACCACCAAAAATCTAACTAATTCTTACAAATTCACACCCCCTCATTGTCGCTCTCATGAGACAGTGGAGGGTTTCATCTGCTATGAACAAATCGTTTCAAGCGTCAATTCCGAGTTTCCTGCGACAATCCCCGCAAACCTAGGGTATTCCCTCCGAAATACCGGGTTTGATCCGTCCAGGGAAGTGTCATGAAAAAAAACCAATTGACGCGGCAATTTGCCGTGGCCGCTGCCATTGCAGCATCGTTTTCACCGTCCGATTTTGCGCAAAGTCAAGCGACTGCCCAGCCCGCCGGCGAAGTGTCTTACACACTCACCCCGCCTGCTTCGGCCTCCAAAATCAGCGCTACCGGTTACGAACTGACTGGCACCAGCATTTCTGGCAGCGCCGTGCCCAGCCCCACCATGCTGACTGCACCTACGGGCAACGCAGCACCGTTCAAAACCGAGAGCGGCATTTACCTCTACCCCTCCGTGTTTTTGGGCATGGGTCACAACGACAACCTGCAAACGTCTTCCACCAACCAGATCAGCTCCAACCTGGTCAACTTTGCACCCCAGCTGGTTGCCGAGATGAAGAACAAAGGCGACCGTTTCACCGCCCTGGCGTCGCTCAACAACGTCAACTACGCCAGCAGCTCTGCTGACAACACCACCAACTCTGAAGTGCAACTCGCCGGTGACCACTACTTCACCGCCCGCGCTCGCGGTGCCTGGTCAGTCGGCCAAGTGCGCAACACCGACGTGCGCGGTGCCAACAACCGCGCTGTGTCTGCCGACCCTGATCGCTGGACCAGCAACAACGTCGAAGGCCGCTTCGTTTACGGCGCCGCTGAAGCCCAGGGCCGCATTGAAGTTGACCTTGGCAACCAAGACAAAACCTACACCAACAACCGCGTCAACACCGCCGTGGCCGACGTGTCGGTGGGCTCCTTTGCCTCGCGCCTGTTCTACCGCGTGGGTTCGCGCTCGCTGGCCCTGCTTGAGTACCGCAACGCCAAAGCCAACTACGCCTCCAGCCTGTCCTCTGACAGCAACACCGAGCAGCGCTACTACGCCGGCTTGACCTGGGACGCCACAGCCGCCACCACCGGCATTGTGAAAGTGGGTCGCCTGACCAAAGACTTCACCGCCGCCCGCGAAGGCTACAGTGGCGGCAGCTGGGAAGCCTCGGTGCGCTGGTCACCCCTTTCCTACAGCGTGTTTGAACTCCAAACCAGCCGCTCCACGGCTGACTCCAGTGGTTTTGGCACCTACTCGCTCAATACCGGCACCAACCTGACCTGGAACCACAAATGGAACCAGTCCTTCACCACGCGTGCTGCGCTGGGCCTGCTGAACACCGACTTTGGCGGCACCACCCGTTCTGACAACACCACCACCTACGCGCTGACCGCTGACTACGCCTTGCGTCGCTGGCTCACCGTGGGCGTGGACTTTGCCCGTACAGACAACAGCTCCAACGTCGCCACGTCGGAATACAAACGCAACGTCACCATGCTGACCCTCAACGCCACACTTTGATGCGTTGTTCAACTGACTTGGCGGGCCACGACCTCGTGCCCCCAGGTCTGGAGTGCCCCTGATGAATCATTTCTTCTCTTCCCGGCCCGGCAAAAAATACCTCCTGGGTATTTCTTCGTTTGTAGCGCTCGTCTTTTCACTGTTTCTCGCCTCCAGCCTCCCGGCCAGGGCGCAAGAAGTGTTGCCCAAAGACGTGGCCTCGCTGTTGTCCACCTACAAACTTGCGGCCGGTGATGTCATCACCATTCGCGTGTTTGGCGAAGACGACCTCAGCCGCGAAAAAGTTCGGCTCTCAGACGCCGGCACCATTCCCTACCCCGTGCTGGGAGAGGTGCGCGCCCTGGGCCTCACCATTGGGGAAATTGAGAAAAGCATCACCACCGGCCTCACCGGGCGCTACTTGGTCAACCCTCGCGTGTCCGTCACCATTGAGGAATACCGCCCGTTCTATATCAACGGCATGGTCGAGCGTCCGGGCGGTTACCCGTTCCAGCCCGGCCTCACCGTTTTGAAAGCCAGCTCGCTGGCGGGCGGTTTTAAAGAACGCGCCTCGTTCTCCAAAATCTCCATCATCCGCGAAGGCGACCCCACCGGCCGCCCTCAAAAAGCCGAAATCAACAGCCCGATCAATCCGGGCGACACCGTGTTCATTGAAGAGTCCTTCTTCTGAGCCCACAGAACACCACCATGTCCGACTCAAAATCTCTCGCGCCCAACGCGCAACCCCTGTTCCTGCACGACCCAGCAGACCAAGAACCCAGTCTTGACTTTGTCGAATACTGGCGCACCCTGCGCAAGCGCAAGTGGGCCATTCTTTCTTTTGCCCTGGTCGTCACCCTGGTGGCCGGCGTCATTGCCTTTGTCAAAACGCCCATTTATGAGGCCAAAACCACGGTTTTGATTGAGACCAGCAAGCAACGCGTGGTCGGCATTGAAGACGTTTACGGTGGCATGGGCGCCAGCCGCGAATACTTTCAAACGCAAGTTGAAATCATCAAATCGCGCGAAGTGGCCTTGAAAGCCATTGCCAAGCTCAAGCTCTACGACAACCCCGAGTTTGACCCCCGCGCCCCCAAAAAAGGCGTGGCCGCCCTGCTTGAACAAGTGGGCTATGGCACCGACAAAGAACCCGTGGAGTGGACCGAACAGTCCCTCACCGAAGCCGCCTTGGGTGGCCTCACCAGCCGCCTCTCCATTGAGCCCATTCGCCTGAGCCAACTGGTGGTGATTCGCTTTGAGTCCGCTGACCCCGCCCTGGCGGCCCGTGTGACCAACGCCATTGCCAACACCTACATTGAAAACGACCTCGACGCCCGCTTTCAAATGACGCGCACGGCCTCCACCTGGCTGCAAGAGCGCCTCTCGGGCCTGAAAGAAAAGCTCACCCAGTCTGAGCAAGTGCTGCAAAACTACCGTGAAAAGCAGGGCATTGTCAGCGTGCAAGACACCTCTTTGGGCGGCACCGGCCAGCAAATGGCCCAGCTCCAAACCCGGTTGATTGAAGCCCGCACCCGCCGCGCCGAGATCGAAGCCACCTACAAAATCGTCAAAGACGCCTCCAGCGCGGGCGACCTGGCCTCACAACCCGCCGTGCTCAACAGCGGCCAGGTGTCAGACGCCAAGCGCCAAGCCGCCGAAACCGCCCGCAAGCTGGCCGACGCCTCCCAGCGCTACGGCAAAGAGCACCCCAAGTTCATGCAAGCTGACTCCGAGGCCAAAGCCGCTGCCGACAACCTCGACCGCCAAATTGCCCTGGTGGTAGGCGGTATCAACAACGAGTACGAACGCGCCCGCAGCACTGAAAAAATGTTGGAGACCTCTTTGGCGGCCGCCAAAGGCAGCGTGCAAAACATGAACCGCAAAGAGTTTGCCCTGGGCGTTTACGAGCGCGAGGTTGACTCCAACAAGCAGATGTATGACATGTTCATGCAGCGCGCCAAAGAAACCAACGTGGGTGGCGACCTGCAAACCACCGTGGCCCGCGTGGTGGACACCGCTGCGGTGCCCAGCTCACCCATCAAACCCAAGAAATCGCTGATTGTGGGCGTGGCCCTGGTCATGGGCTTGTTGATTGGCATCATGCTGGCCCTGCTGCTTGAAGTGCTCGACAACACCCTCAAAACCGCCGAAAGCGTGGAAACCCGCCTGAAGCAGCCGCTGCTCAGCGTCATGCCCTTGCTGGACAAAAAACACGCCGACCGCAAGGTGAGCGGGCGCATGGTGCTGGACGAGCCCAACGCGCTTTACTCCGAGGCCATTCGCACCGCCCGCACCGGCGTGCTGCTGTCGTCGGTGGACATCGCCTCTCGCACCATTGTGGTCACCTCCAGCATTCCGGGCGAAGGCAAAACCACCTTCTCCAGCAACCTGGCCATGGCCCACGCGCTCACCAAAAAGACCCTGTTGGTGGACGGCGACATGCGCCGCCCCAGCGTGGCCAAGTGCTTCTCTTTGGACCCCAACGCCGCCGGCCTGTCCGACCTGGTGGCGGGCAACGCCAAGCTGAGCGACTGCGTGCAACACATTGAAGGCACCACGCTGGCCGTCATGACCGCAGGCAGCATTCCCCCCAACCCGCTGGAGCTGCTGCACTCAGACCGCTTCACCCAAACCCTGCAAGCCCTGAGCAAGCACTTTGAGATCGTCATCATTGACTCGCCACCGGTTGAGTTGGTCAGCGACGCCTCGGTGATTGCCGCCCGCGCCAGCGGCGTGATCTTTGTGACCAAAGCGCAAAGCACGCCCTACCCCGTGGCCAAAAAATCGCTGCAGCGCCTGCGCCGCTCGGGTGGCCACATCATTGGTGTGGTGCTCAACGCGCTTGACTTTGACAAGGCAGAAAAGTACTACGGTGAGTACTCGGGCTACGGCAACGCCAAGTCCACCTACGGCGGCACCTATGGCAGCGCGCCCAGCGCCGCCGGCAAGTCAAACCGCCCCACCCCCGTGCCGGTGCTGGCCACCGCACTGGCGGGCACCCCGGCCCCTGTGCAGGAAACCACCGCCGCCTGAGGCCGGCGCACCCAGCGGACATGATCGACCTGCACTGCCACCTGCTGCCCGGCATTGACGACGGGCCCGACACCCTGGCCGAGGCACTGGACCTCGCCCGGGCTGTGGTGGCAGACGGCATCACCCACTCGGTGCTCACCTCGCACATTGACCCTGACCGCTACAGCAACCAGCGCAGCAACCTGCAAACCGCCATCGAGGCGTTCAGCCAGCACCTGGCTGAGGCGGCCATTCCCCTGCAGGTTCGCCTGGGCGGTGAAGCCCGCTTGTGCCCCGAGCTGATTGACCTGCTCGCCGCCAACCAGGTGCCCTTTTTGGGCGAGGTAGACGGCTGGCGCATCTTGCTGCTGGAGTTTCCGCACCAAATGATTCCCGTGGGCAGCAGCCGCTTTATTTACAGCCTGCAAAAGCTCAAGATTCGCCCGCTGATTGCCCACCCCGAGCGCAACAAAGCCGTCATGGCCCAGCCCGAGCGCATTGAAGAATTCACCGACGCCGGCTGCTGGCTGCAACTCACCGCCGGCTCTTTGTGCGGCCGCTTTGGCGAGGTGGCCCAGAAGGTGGCCTTTGATTTGATCGAAACCGGCTACCACTGCCTGGCCGCCACTGACGCGCACAACCTCACCAGCCGCGCGCCCTTGCTCAGCGAAGGCCGCGACGTTTTGCGCGCCCGCTATGGCGACGACATTGCCCACCAAATGACCTTGGCCCGCCCCAGCCAAATCTTTGGCCTGCCAACCGCCTAAGCGCTGGCGCTTGCCTGCTGCCTTCCCGGTGCCTGACTGATCCCCGCCTCATGCTTGCTCCCCGTTCTGTTTTTCAGGCGCCCGCGCCTCAGGCCCCGCCCAAACCGGCGGTGTCTCCACTCACCTTGGGTTTGGTGTTGCTTGGGCTGGCCCTGGCCGCTGCGGCCAGCTTGTGGCATGTGCTGCCCGCCGCGCGGGCTGACGCCAGCACGCTGGCCGCCCGCGCCAAAATTGACGACTGGCGCAGTGGCACCGGCCCCAGGCTCACCCTTGACCGCTGGCAAGCCACCCGCGCCCAGCTTCAAAACGGGCTGCTCATTGCCCCCGGCAATGCCCAGTTGCACGACGACCTGGGCTTTTTAAACGCCGCATTTGCCCAAGGCCTGGGCAACCCAGAGCCCGGCAGCGCCCCGCAAGTGATGCAGCTTGAACTGCTGGACCAAACCATTGCCCACTACCGCGCAGCCAGCCAGCTGCGCCCCACGTTTCCGTACAGCTGGGGCTATTTGGCGCTGGCCCTGCACTACCGTGGCAACCAC